>CACXHI010000163.1 GCA_902767395.1 Oscillospiraceae bacterium | reverse complement strand
GGGCGAGCTGGCGGCGCGCATGAAGAAGACCGTTGCCGAGCTGATTAAATGCCTGCTCAAGAACGGCGTGCTGGCGACGGTCAACCAGACCATTGACTTTGACACCGCCGAATTCGTTGCAACCGAGCTGGGCTGCAAGGTGGAGCGCGAGGTCATTGTGACCATCGAGGATAAGCTCTTCGACGACCATGAGGACACCGCAGAGGAGCTGGTCACCCGTCCCCCCGTCGTCGTGGTCATGGGCCACGTCGATCACGGCAAGACCAGCCTGCTCGACGCCGTGCGCAAGACGAACGTGGTCGCCGGCGAGGCCGGCGGCATCACTCAGCACATCGGCGCCTATACCGTCAGGATCAACGGCAATCTGATCACCTTCCTCGATACCCCCGGCCACGCGGCCTTCACCTCCATGCGCGCCCGCGGCGCCATGTGTACCGACGTCGCCATTCTGGTCGTGGCCGCCGACGACGGCATCATGCCGCAGACCATCGAGGCCATCAACCATGCCAAGGCCGCCAACATCCCCATCGTCGTCGCCGTGAACAAGATGGATAAGCCCGGCGCCAACCCGGACCGGGTCCTGACCCAGCTCACCGAGCACGAGCTGGTCCCCTCCGAGTGGGGCGGCGATACCGAGGTCTGCCGCATTTCCGCCAAGACCGGCATGGGCATCGACGATCTGCTCGAAACGGTCATTCTGACCGCTGAGCTTCAGGATCTCAAGGCCAATCCCAACCGCGCCGCCAAGGGCACGGTCATCGAGGCCCGTCTGGACAAGACGCGCGGCCCGATTGCCACGCTGTTGGTGCAGAACGGCACGCTCCATCAGGGCGACACCATCATTGCCGGAACCGCCGTGGGTCACGTCCGCGTGATGACCGACGACAAGGGCAAGTCCATCAAGCACGCCGGTCCTTCGATTCCCGTCGAGATCACCGGCCTTGCGGAGACACCCAGCCCCGGCGACGCCTTCGAGGCAGTCAACGACGAGCGCATGGCCCGTCAGCTGGTGGAACAGCGCAAGCAGAAGGCCAAGGACGAAATCGCAAAGCTCCAGTCCAAGGTCACGCTGGAGAATCTGTTCGATCAGATGAAGAAGGGCGAGATGAAGGAGCTGAACATTCTGGTCAAGGCCGACGTGCAGGGCTCCGCCGAGGCGGTCCGGGCCAACCTGATGAAGCTCAACAACGAGGAGGTTGCCGTCAAGGTGATCCACTCCGGCGTCGGCGCAATCAACGAGTCCGATATCCTGCTGGCCTCTACCGCCAATGCGATTATTGTTGGCTTCAACGTCCGGCCTGACGCAGCCGCCGCAGTCTCCGCCCAGCGCTCCAATGTGGATATCCGGCTCTACTCCGTCATTTACGAATGTCTGGAGGAGATCGAGGCCGCTATGAAGGGAATGCTGGCCCCGAAGTACCGCGAGGCCGTCATCGGTCACGCCGAGGTGCGCGTGCTCTACAAGGTCAGCGCGATCGGCACCGTTGCGGGCTGCTACGTCAAGGACGGCAAGATCACCCGCGACGCCAAGGTGCGCGTCCTGCGTGACAACGTGGTCATCTACACCGGTGAGTTGGGCAGTCTGCAGCGCTTCAAGGACTCCGTGAAGGAAGTGCAGGCCAACTTTGAGTGCGGTATGTCGGTTGCCAAGTATAACGACCTCAAGGAAGGCGACATCTTCGAGTGCTTCGTGATGGAGCAATACCGGGATTGACCCCATCTGGGCGGCGAATGCCGCCCAGCGCCATATTAAGGAGGAGCAACAATATGCCATCCAACAGAATTGGTAGAATTAACGAAGAAATTCAGCGGGAGCTTTCCGACCTGATTCGCAATCTGAAGGACCCCCGCGTACAGAAGACGATGGTTTCCGTGACTCGCGTGGAAACTACGGCGGATTTGCGCTATGCCAAGGTTCACGTCTCCGTTTACGAGAAGGAGGTGGCCAAGGAGGTGCTCAAGGGCCTCAAATCCTCCGGCGGCTATCTGCGCCATGAGCTGGCCAATCGCCTGAGCCTGCGGCATACGCCGGAGCTGGTCTGGGCCGAGGATCATTCCATCACCTACGGCGCGCGCATTCTGGACATCCTCTCCAAGCTCGACATTCCTGAGGCCGACGACGAGTTGCCCGACGAGGGCGTGGACGAATGACGGCCCTGCTTCGCCCGCAGGAGGCCGCCGCCCTGCTCCTTGCCGGGAATAACTATCTGATTCTCTCCCACCGCCGTCCCGACGGCGATACGGTTGGCTCCTGCGCAGCCCTCTGCCGCGCCCTGCGCGCAATGGGCAAGCGGGCGTGGGTGTACGCCAATCCGCAGTTTACGCCAAAGTACGCGCCGTATTTGGAGGGCTTGATCGCCCCCGACGGTGAGGCGGCGTCCCATGCGGCATCCGGGGACGAAGAAACCGCAGACGCCCGAGCGTATACCTTCCTCTCCTGCGACGTGGCCTCCCGCAGCCAGCTTCCCTTCGGCATGGAGAATGCCGAGGTGCGGCTTTCCATCGACCATCACGGCACGAACGACCTCTTTGCGGACGGAACGCTGGTGAACCCGAAGGCCGCCGCCTGCGGCGAGCTTCTGACCGACCTGATCCCTCTGCTCGGCGTCACGCTGGATCGGGCCATGGCCGAGGCCCTCTACGTCGCCATCTCCACCGACACGGGCTGCTTCCGCTATTCCAACGTCACCGCCGACACCTTCCGCTGTGCGGGACGCTGCGTGGAGGCGGGCGCGGAGATCTATCCGATCAATCGACGCTTTTTCGAGACGAAAAGCCGTCCCCGGCTGGCGCTGGAGGCATGGCTGGTGGAGCACATGGAGTATTCTGCCGACGGCCGCGTGGCCCTGTCCGTCATCGAGCTCGCGCTGATGGAGCGGCTGGGCCTGACGGAGGACGACGTGAACGACATTGCCGGCTTCGGCCGCACCATTGAGGGCGTGGAAATCGCCGTCATGCTCCGCGAGGTGGAGAACGGGATGGGGAAGGTCTCCGTCCGCACCAGCCCCGCCTACAGCGCGGCGCGCATCTGCGCCCAGCTCGGCGGCGGCGGACACCCCACCGCTGCGGGGGCAAGTGTTCCCGGCGGCATTCCCGCCGCCCGCAAGGCGGCAATGGACGCTGTGGCAAAGGAGATCGAGCTGTCATGCCAAACGGAATCCTGATTGTCAATAAGCCTGCGGATTGGACCTCGCAGGACGTGGCGGCCAAGCTGCGCGGGGTGTTCCATGAGAAGCGCGTCGGCCACGGCGGGACCCTCGACCCCATGGCCACCGGCGTTCTGCCCATCTTTATCGGACGGGCGACCCGCGCCGTGCCCTTCTTCGAGCACGCGGACAAGGTCTATGAGGCCGTGCTGCGTCTGGGCCTCGTCACCGATACGCAGGACGTGACGGGGCGGACGCTCGAGGCGCATGAGGCTTCGGTCACCGTGGGACAGCTCGAAGCTGTTCTTCCGCGCTTCCGGGGACAGATCGAACAGCTTCCGCCGATGTACTCTGCCGTCAAGGTGAACGGGCAGAAGCTCTACGCCCTCGCCCGGCAGGGCAGAGAGGTCGAGCGCCAGATGCGCCCCGTGACAATCTTTGAGCTGGAAGCGGAGCTCGCAGGGACAGGCATTGCCTGTCCGCCTGATCCGGCAGCCGGAAACGATCCTCCGGGAAGGGACTTCCTGCTTCGCGTCCACTGCTCCAAGGGCACCTACGTCCGTACCCTTTGCCACGATATCGGCGCAGCGCTGGGCTGCGGCGGCTGTATGGCGGCGCTGGTGCGCACGCGGGCCGGACGCTATTCGCTCAAGCAGGCCTACACGATGGAGCAGATTCTTTCCGCCCCAGACCCCGAGGCCCTGCTGCTGCCCATCGACAGTCTCTTTGCAGACCGTCCGTTCTGCAAGCTCAACGAGGCGGGGGAGCGGAAGCTCCGCAACGGCGCCAGCCTGCGCACCGGGAAGCTGGCCGACGGAGAGTACCGGGTCTACGGCCCGTCCGGCGAATTCCTCGCCCTCTGCGCCGCCACCCACGGTGAACTGCGGGCAATCAAGAGCTTCTTTTCGGTTTAACGTGCTCGCGGCGGCGCGCATTGCGCTTGCTGCTTCCAAAACGGCGTGTCAAAGCGATTTGACATGCCGTTTTGGGTCAAAGGAAAGCGGTTTTGATAGACAAATCTCCGATCATCGCAGATACTCCGGGCAGGTCAAGAGCGCAAATCAAATTACAAGGAGGGCGTCAGGGTGGAGCTGAACGCACAGATCAGAAGGTATCGGACGGAGCTGGGGCTATCTCAGGAGGAGCTGGCGGAAAAGGTCTTCGTGACCCGACAGACAGTTTCCAACTGGGAGACCGGAGTTTCCCATAGTTAAAGATACCACACCAAATATGATGAACCCACGCTTATACACTACCAGCTATAATAAACCGCAAGGACAG
>CACXHI010000162.1 GCA_902767395.1 Oscillospiraceae bacterium | reverse complement strand
GGTAACGGTGTACTGCATGGAAAACCACAGCTCCAAGGTTGGCATGACCTCTTCCAGCGTCCATGCTCCTTCATGGACCGCGCAGAGCATAGAGATCAGCACATACGGATCGTGCTCGATGGAGTCCAGCTCATAATGATACTCGTCGTAATCATGCGCCGCTTCATAGTTAGAGCTGTCCAGACGCTCCCGCAAGGCATCCTCCATCTCACAGTAGGCAGCCTCCGCGCCGAGCAGGGCATCATCATCCGGCTGATAGGAGGTCATATCAACAATCCCGGAGCCGCCGCCCATCAGCATCCCGCAGGAGGGCAGCAAGAGCGTGGGAAGCATTATGACTGCCGCAATAAGAGCTACTATGCGGACAGCCCTCTTTTTGGCATAATGCAGCAGATCTTTTCCCTTTTCCGCAAAACGCGAGGTCTTTGATACTGCTGCACCGCTCTTTCTGCCCACAGAGTTTGCGGCGGCAGGACCCGGAACGTCTGCCGCACGGTTGTACCGAGCTGCTGCGTACTGCTTCTTGATGTTCTTCCTTTGCATACGCTTGGAAACGGGATTCGACGGCTTGACAGGACCTTCCGTTTCTCCGGGAACAGCGTCTATGGCATTTCTGCGGTTTACGCGATGCTGATGCAGTTTCTTCGCGCCGCTCCCGACACGATAAACGGTTTCTTTCGCTGTTGACTTCGCAAACTGTGCGCTATCCTTGCTGGGATCGCTGTTATCATTTGCGCCGGGTGTTGCACGGTTCGCAAAGCGGAGTGCGCCATCGACTGCCCTCCTGGTCGTGTGTTCCTGCTTTTCGTGGAAACGCAGCCGATTTGTGGTTCTTCCGGTCCGCTGGTCAAAGTACAGCTTCTGACGCGGCGCAGCCTCAACAGCTCCGTCGCCTTTTCGAGCGAACGGTCGCTGCGGCGTCAACTGCTGCGGAGCATCCTGCTCCATACGAGGCCTTGCTTCATCGCCGGATTTCACAAAATCGCTTTGGGCTACGAAAGGCGCAGCCGCAGTATCGCTTTTGAGCAACGCCTGCTCCGTTGTCTTTAAGGAAGTCGGAGCCGCTTCTGTCTTCAGGCTTGGGCCGAAGGCATTTTCTGCAAGGAAATTTGCGTCATTCCTTCGTCGTTTCGACGCAGCATTCGACGCATTTTCCTCGGGGCCAAATTTCAGACCGACGCTGCCGTTTGTTTTTACCTTGATGCTCATGCCGGCTTATCCTCTGCTGCGGCAACTTCCTGGGGCTTGGTGGTCATCAGCCTATAAAGCGAACTGTCCTTCGGGAAGCGATCCTTGAAGGGGATGATCGTATTTCCGAAGAAAAGCAGCCCGGACCCTGCCGGCGCCTGCGTAACATAGGAGAGCTGTTGCTCCGAGATGTGGAGTCGAGGCGCTAGAATCTCCTGGTCGCCGTCTGCTTGGTTGAGCATCAGGATGAAATCACAGTTATCAAAGATATTTTCAATCTCCTTCGACCGAAGAAAATCCTTGACGTTTTGCGTCAAGCCGGTGGGAATGCCGCCCCATTTTCGGAAACGCTTATAGATTTCGACGGAGTAGGCCGCCGTTTGCTCTTCTTTCAGCAGCAGATGGAATTCGTCGATGTAATACCGGGTATATCTTTTGGCTTCGCGGTTTCTTGTAAGCCGATTCCAGACTTGATCCTGGACAATCAGCATTCCGATCTTTTTCAACTGCTTGCCCAGCTCCTTGATGTTGTAGCTGACGATCCTGTTGTCAACGTCCACGTTGGTGCGATGATTGAAAACATTCAGACAGCCATGGACGTAGATCTCAAGCGCTGTGGCGATAAAACTGGCCTCTTTTTCCTCCTGATCGAGCAGCTTATCATAGAGGTCCTCCAGAATCGGCATGTTCTCGGGAATTGGGTTATCAAGATAAGGCTTGTAAATCTCACGGACGCAGCGATCAACGACAGATTTTTCAGCCGGCGCAAGGCCGTCCTTTCTCCCGATAATGAGCTCGCACAGGCCGAGGATAAAGTCGGTTTTGAACGCCAGGGGGTTATCATCCTCGGAATAGTCCAAGTTGATATCCAAAGGATTGATATGTTGCTCCGAAACGGTGGAAACCTTAATCTCCTGGCCGCGGAAATTGTTTACCAGCAGGCCGTATTCGCCTTCAGGATCACAGATGATCACGTCATCGTCTGGGCAGCAGAGGATTACGGATACAATCTCGCGTTTTCCTGCGAAGGACTTTCCGGAGCCCGGCGTACCGAGGACAAGCCCATTCGGGTTGTTTAGTGTCTTGCGATCACCCATAATGATGTTATAGCTCATTGCATTGACGCCGTAGTAGATGGCTTCACGCCCGGTTTGGAAAAGCTCTTGCGTAGTGAACGGAACGAAAATGGCGGTGCTTGCGGTCGTCAGGCCGCGGGTGATGGGGACTTGGTTCTGAGCCAGCGGCAGGCAGCTCACAAGGCCCTGCTCCTGCTGGAAATCCAACGGCGTCAGAGCACAGTTATATCGCTGCGCGACGCTGGACGCCTGGAGAACTGCTTCCTTGAGCTTGCGCTTGCTGTCCGCCACGTTCAGCAGAAGAATCGTGACCATAAACATGCGCTCGTTGTGCTTTTGCAGATCCTTCAAGAGGTTCTTAGCCTCCTCGGAATATGTGGCCAGGTCTGACGGGATAATGTCCATGTCGTAGCCGGCCCGGATCGCCTTTTTCTGTTCGTCGATTTTAGACTTGTCCAGGTCCGTGATCTTTCGCTTCACCTGCTTGATGGCCTTTACCTGATCCAAGGATTGAATGTGCATCGTCAGGACCAGGTTATTCTGCATATCCAAAAAGTCCTTGAGGATGCGATCCTCCAGCTCCGGCGCAAGGATTTGGAGGAACGAGACCTGACAGAATTTCTTGCCCATGCGGAACAGCCTGCCGGACTTGAACTCAAAGGAGCTCGGGACAATGAAATCCTTGGTATTGAGCCCGGACATAGGGAGCCAATCCCAGGCAAAGCGGAAGGGTTCCTGGTCCATGTGGAGAATGT
Source organism: Oscillospiraceae bacterium (assembly GCA_902767395.1). Taxonomy (GTDB): domain Bacteria; phylum Bacillota; class Clostridia; order Oscillospirales; family Oscillospiraceae; genus JAFRPC01. The sequence goes on along the minus strand of CACXHI010000162.1, from coordinate 2,086 downwards.
CATGCAGCAGAGCCAGGTACTCTTTTCCGTCCAGGCTTTCCGCAATGACGCCCATCTGCTTGAAGTTGTTGATAAGGTCGATCTCGATAGAATTCAGCCGGGACGCGGCTTCTTCTGCATCCGGCTCCTCAATGGAAAAAGACAGATACTTGGCGCGCGTGATACCGTTGTTGCCCTTGGAACTCTGCGTCCGGAGAATTTTGGAGAAATCGGCCCTGGATTCGTCAAAACCATCGCCGACTGCCGGAAGGTCCAGCGTAGCGGCGACCCTCGCCTCGGACGTTGTGAGATCGACGAAAACGAACTGAAAGCGGATTGAAGGATCGAAGTAGTTGAGGAATTTACACCACTTGCCAAAGATGATTTCCTTGTCCTTGTCCGTGGCAAGCTGGTAGGTTATGTCCTGGAAGCGGATCGTTTTTGCCCAGGTCTTCTCAGTGAGCTGACACAGGCCGGTCGGAAGCATCCGCTTGTATGGCACGGTCTCCTGCGCGGAGATGCCCTTCTTGTTACCTCGCTTCGCCTTTTCGATGGCCGCTTCGATCTGCCTGCGCTCGGCCCGCGTCAGCTTTCGCGTATGCTTTTGTGGGACTTGGGGCTTCTTTTTCCCGAGCAATCTGCTTCACCTCCTGTTCTAATTGTTCTTGCCGCTGTAGGGCAGCGTAAAAGTTTTCTGTGCGGTATGGCCGCACTTTGGGCCGCAGGAAGCTGCTGCGGATGAAATTTCGCAGCACGGCCTCCAACGGTTGCCCGTTTTTCTCGTAAATTCCGAACAAGAACGCGGGAACCAGCATTAGCATCATCAGCGTGAGCGCTGTGCTGGACCCAACGGCGTCTTTGCTCAGAAAGTAAATCGGGACGCCCACCAGCGCCCCGATCCCGAAGCAGACAAGCTGCCGCTTCGTCAGATTCATAAAGACCTTACTCTTAACCTTGGTGAGGTCCTTTGGAACGTCAACGTAGGCCATGTGACCTCCTCTTAGTGTGCATTAAAGATTCCCTTAGCCATGCCGTCCGTTTTGAACAGCATGAAGCATACGAGCACGGTATAGCCGAGCACTTGCCACATACCGTTTTTTATGGTTGTCGCTGTGCTGAGATCTACCGTGCCTTGGACGATCAAATCATAGATTGCAAGGCAAACTATGATTAGAAACGCCCGAAACGCAAGAGCAAACAACAGCCGTATGTAATTCTCTCCGATGTTTCCCCACTTGCTGTTTGTGAGTGTCGCCATTGGAATTGGGGCCATTGCGGTAACGAGATAGATTTCAAACATGCGGCCATAGATGATAATGAATACCACAATAGACACGGCGCTTGAGCATATCATGATTATCAGCGATTGCAGCCATAGACTGAGCACCTCAGATAATTCCATAGACAGGAGCCGTTCTCTGAGACCGTTCATGTCCATGGTTGTCAGGTGCTCTGACGCTACATAGCCCGTCGCCCTGGATACAACTGTCTGTGCCGCATCGAAAATGCCCATCACGATATTCCAGCAGTTGGCAACAAGGATAATTGACGCAGCGGTTTTGAGTATCCATTTCAAGAAAATTGCGATCTCCAAATCAGCCAGGTTGTTGCGCTCCGTGACAAGCTTAATCAGCTCCAGCGTCATTACGATTGCCAGGATGAGGCCCGCTATCGGAATGATCACCGTTTCAGATAGGCCCTTTATCATGTTGAAAACACTTGCGTTCCAGGCGCTCGGTGTACTTCCAACATTAACAGATATTTCGCTGAGCTTGGAATTCGTGGCGTCAAACATCCCGGAAAGGTTGCTGACCGTGCTGTCTGCGAGCATTTCCTGAATCCACTCTTTGATCGCGTCTACGACAAGCAGACTTGCGACCGGTGTTCTTATAAGAAGCATTGCAGCCCTCCTTCCCTGTTAGTAGAAACCGATGTTTACACCGCGGGGAACAGCGTCTTGAGCTGCGGGATGAGCAGAATGGCAATGGCCACGAGGCCAATGCCGGCCATGAGCTGCTTGATGCCCTGGCTCTTTGCTTATGTGTGATAAAGAAGCAATAGAAGTGCAAAAAATTTTGCCGTTCCTATCCGACACTTGGCCATTGTG
>CACXHI010000161.1 GCA_902767395.1 Oscillospiraceae bacterium | reverse complement strand
TGTCAACACACCGATTTACAAAACGCGCGTGGAGGAAGTTTCCGACGCACCGTACTGCATCCGCTGCAAGAGTGAATATCGCTACGATTACGTCACCTACGGACACTTGGGCGGATACCGCTGCCCCAAGTGCGGCTACGCCCGACCTGTCCCACAGGTTGCCGTAGAAGAAGTTCTGACCTCCGATACCGAGCATTCCGAGGTCGTGATTTCCATGGATGGCAAGCGGTATGATACCAACGTGAATCTGCCTGGCGGTTACAATATCTACAACGCGGTGTCTGCCATGGCAGCGGGCAAGGCTCTGGGGCTGGAGGCGGAGATTGTCAGTCGCTCCCTTTCTCAGTTTGCCTGCGGCTTTGGCCGGATGGAAAAGTTTGAGATCAACGGCCACAGCCTCCGCATGATTCTGATTAAGAATCCTGCCGGCTGCAATCAGGTCCTGAACTTCCTCACGGATGCCACAGAGCCCTTCCTGTTTGCCGCCTGTCTCAACGACCGTTCCTTCGACGGCAAGGACGTGAGCTGGATCTGGGACGTAGATTTTGAGAAGCTTGCGGAGATGGGCGATCTGCTCACCGGCGTGTATGTGTCCGGCATACGAGCAGATGATATGGCGACCCGCTTTAAGTATGCCGGCGTGCCGACCGAGAAGCTTCAAGTGTTCCGCAGCTATGACGCGCTTCTCGATGCCTGTATGCGTCAGGATCGACCTGTTTTTGTGATGCCCACCTATACGGCGATGCTCGATCTGCGTGCGGCGGTCAGCAAAAATTATGGCATTAAGAATTACTGGGAATAGGAGGCTGTCCCATGGAATTGAGAATCTGTCATCTGTTTCCGGATATTTTGAACCTTTACGGGGACCGCGGCAATGTGACCTGCATGCAGAAAAGGCTCAACTGGCGCGGAATTGACGTTTCCGTGGAGGGAATCTCCATCGGGCAAAAGCTTCACGCCGCCGACTATGATCTCTTTTTCATCGGCGGAGGTCAGGACTTCGAGCAGGAGGTTCTGCTTTCCGATCTCAAGGGAGAGAAGACTGCGGAGATTAAATCCGCCATCGAGGACGGGAAAACCTTCCTTGCCATCTGCGGTGGGTATCAGATGCTCGGCCACTACTACAAGACGTGGGACGGTCAGCAGTGCGACTTTACCGGCGCCTTGGACCTCTATACGGTTGGACACAAGGATCGCATGATCGGGAACTATATGTTCACCTGTGAGGAGTTGGGCGGCGTTACAGTCGTAGGCTTCGAGAATCACTCCGGCAAAACCTATCTGGGAAGCGGTCTGCGTCCGATCGGTAAGGTTCTGTCCGGCTATGGGAACAACGGAGAAGACGGCATGGAGGGTGCCAGATACAACAACGTGTTCTGCACCTACTCCCACGGCTGCCTGCTTCCGAAGAACCCGATTCTGGCGGATCATATCCTGAAAACTGCGTTGGAGCGCAGATACGGAGCCGTTACGCTTGCGCCACTGGACGACGCCGTGGAGCTGGCGGCCCATGCCTATATGGAGCACCGCCTCTCCAAGGCCTGAAGCTGCCGAACCAAGTACCTTGTTTCCCTGTATTCTTGTCGTTGCGAGGGAGCTTGCGACTGAGAAAGCCGTCCTCCTTTTCGTGAATCATCCAACAAAAGATTTCTCGCTGCGCTCGGAATGACAGCTTTTCACTTGCAGGTATTGTGCGCGTGGAGAAAACAGGTTCTTTTTGAGAGGGGAGATTTTCGTGAAAAACATGCGAGCGTTTGCTCTGGTGCTTATGGTGCTTGTCTTCGCCGCGACCTTGATCGGCTGTGCGACCGAAACACCCACAAAATGGATTCCTGTCCACAGCCGGACGGAGACGGAGTCCGCCTCCGGTACAACGGAACAACAGGTGACAACCACAGTCCCAACGCAGTCTGAAACGCAGTCCACGGAGCAGCCGACGCCGGTGCCAACCGATGTGCCGACGCAAGCGACCACAGTTGCCGCCACAGAGATTCCCGAAGAAACCACAACAGAGCCCATCCCTGTGACGAGCGCGGCCATCACAACGGAGGCTGCGCAAGCGGCGGGGGATCGAACCCTGCCCGCACCGGCAGAGGAAGCCACAACAGAGACGACAGAAGGGGAGAAGCAGGTACGCTATATCGGCAACACGAATACGAAGAAGTTCCATGCTCCCAACTGCAGCTCTGTCAAGGACATGAAAAAGCAAAACAAGCTCGAGTTCACCGGCACGCGGGAAGAACTGATTGCGCAGGGCTACCAGCCCTGCAAACGTTGTAAGCCGTGATTCACAGTTCAGCCGATTACGTGCGGGTAGCGGCGCACACCGTGCGCCACGGCGACGACGGGCTGAATCGTTACCGGGAATCATGAAAAACCAACAGGACGGGAAAAACCAATAGGAAGGGAAAATTTTCCTTGATTTTCTCTTCAGGTCTTGCTATAATAGCGCTGTCCAAAATGGAGCGGTATCGAAGTGGTTATAACGGCCCTGACTCGAAATGCGCGTTGGCTCTGGCCGTTTTCTCCGCTGAAAATCCTTGATTTATAAGG
>CACXHI010000160.1 GCA_902767395.1 Oscillospiraceae bacterium | reverse complement strand
GTTGTAATAGGTCTTTGGCTTGACGTTGTGCTCCGAGCACCAGCGTGTTACCGACATCCCACTGCTGCGGCAATCCGCCACGCGCCGGCTCCACTCCATGAGGTTTTGCTGCGCACGCGTACCGCGAATGGTAATCTCTCCCATGATAATCCCTCCATGTCTATGAGACTCCCTGACAGTCTATGGCACTGCCAGGCACAAATGCAGGGACTCCCTTAGACTCGCACCGACTCGATGGAAGTCCATGGAAGCCCCGCTCCATTGTCTCATATTCGGAGGGCTACTTCAACCCGCCCTCAGATTTGACGCTTACAGTGAAACAGCCGCTTTTTCGTGGAGAAACCAGCGGAGGCCGTGGACGAATCACGAATGGGAAAACTGACTTTCATAGAGCTTGGCATAAAAGCCGCCGGCGGCAAGAAGAGTATCGTGATTGCCGATTTCGATCACCTTGCCCTCTCGCATGACAAGAATCACGTCCGCCTCCCGAATGGTGGAGAGCCGATGTGCAACGATAAAGCTTGTGCGGCCCTGCATCATGGCGGCAAAGGCTTTTTGAATCTTAATTTCCGTGCGAGTGTCGATGGACGAGGTGGCTTCATCGAGAATCAGCATGGGAGGGAGGCAGAGCATGATTCTGGCGATACAGAGAAGCTGCTTTTGCCCCTGAGAGAGCATTCCCCCGTCCTCGGAAATCCAAGTGTCATACCCCTTGGGCAACAGCCGGATGAAGCTGTCTGCGTGGGCCGCCTTACAAGCGGCAACAACCTCCTCGTCCGTGGCGTTCGGACGGCCAAGGGTCAGATTCTCCCGAATCGTACCGGAGCGAAGCCACGTTTCCTGAAGCACCATTCCATAGTGTTCGCGCAGACTGTGTCGGGGAATTTCCCGCACGTCTGTTCCGTCCACGGTCACAGCACCGCTGTTGACGTCGTAGAACCGCATCAGCAGGTTGATCAGCGTCGTTTTTCCGCAGCCCGTCGGCCCGACGATGGCAATGCGCTGACCGGGCTTGACGTGGAAGCTCAAATTCTCAATCAGAGACTTGTCTGGCGAATAGGAGAAGCAAACGTGCTTCAGGCCAACCTCTCCCCTCACCTGCCGCAAATGCTTTGCATCGGCAGCGTCCGGCGATTCCTGTGGTTCGTCCATCAATGCGAACACCCGGCCTGCGCAGGCAAGCGCGTTCTGGAACTCTGTTACGACGCCGCTGATCTCATTGAACGGCTTCGTATATTGGTTGGCGTAGGCCAGAAGCGCGGTCAAGCTTCCCACCGTAAAGGCGGAGGCCGCACCGACTGTGGAGACACACAGCACTGAGCCGGTCAGAACGACAGCGGCGTAGACGACTGCGTTGACAAACCGGGTGCATGGATTCGTCAGGGAGGAAAAGAAAATGGCTTTCAGCGACACGGTTTCCAAGCGCTCGTTAATGGCGTCGAACGCCTCCACTGCGTCCGTCTCACGACCAAAGGCCTTGACGATCTTCTGGTTGCCGAGATACTCGTCCACATAGGCAGTCTGCTCTGCGCGGGTTTTGCTCTGTGATACAAAATAACTGTGCGTGTGAGAGGCAATGTATTTCGCAACCACAAAGCTCAAAGGGGTCAGAACAATTACCAGCAGGGCAATCAGAGGCTTGATGGACAGCATGAAGAAAAGCGTTCCGAGAATCGTAATCATCCCGCTGAAAAGCTGTGTAAAGCCAAGAAGGAGGCCGTCGGCAAACTGGTCGACGTCGGTAATCATTCGGCTGACAATGGAGCCGACACTTTGCTGATCCAGATAAGACAGCGGAAGGCGTTGGATGTGCTGAAAGGTGCGAATACGGACGTCCTGCACAACCCGATAGGTAATCCGATTGTTGATTGCGCTATTCAACCATTGCACCAGCGCGGTCAAAACGGCAACCATCAAAATCTGTGAAAGCAGGGCGGAAATTCCATCGAAATCCACCTGCCCCGGTCCAATGATTCGGTCAATGGCCCGCCCGACAAGCACGGGAAGATAGAGGGTCAGGGCGACTGCGGCGGCGGCGCACAGCAAAGACAACAGCATCCAGAGCCGATAGGAACCAAGCGTTTGCAGGACGCGCTTCATCGTACCCGGCGCCGCGGACTGTTTTTCGGAACGCTTCATTTTGACGCCTCCTTTTGAAACTGCGACTCGTGAATCTCTCGGTATACCGAGCAGGACGCCATCAATTCCCCATGTGTGCCGAGGCCGACCATGCGACCATTGTCCAGAACAAGGATCTGATCGGCATTCTGGACGGCCGCCGTTCGCTGAGAGACGAGAAAGACTGTGGGCCGATATGGCAAACTGCGCAGCGCATTGCGCAGGGCAGCGTCCGTCACATAGTCCAATGCGGAGGAGCTGTCATCCAGAATCAGCACCTCCGGTCTGCGAACCAGCGCGCGGGCAATTGTCAAACGCTGGCGCTGTCCGCCGGACAGGTTCCGACCGGCCTGTTCGATCATCCCGTCCAACCCGCCCTTGGCAGCGACGACGTCGGCAGCCTGCGCCGCCTCTGCCGCCGCCAAGAGTGCCTCATCTGAGGCGGAGGGATTTCCCCAGCGAAGATTCTCGCGGATCGTGCCTCGGAAGAGCGTTGCCTTCTGCGGCACAATGCCGATTTTTGTACGCAGAGCAGCCGGATCGACAGCCCGAACGTCGCTGCCGTTGAAGAGAACACGGCCCGTTGTTGCCTCATAAAACCGGGGGATTAGATGGATAAGGCTTGTTTTCCCGCTTCCTGTACCGCCAATGACGCCGATCACTTGCCCCGGCATGGCGCGAAGCGTCACTTCCGTAAGGGCGTTTCCGGAGGCACCGTCATAGCAGAGGCCGGCATGGTCGAATTCCACACGCACCGCCGCATCTCCGCCTGGCAGATCCGGCTGAGCTGTTTCTTCATCGGAGACATCCATCACGCCCTGAATACGTTTGGCGCAGGCCAGCGACTTTGTAATGTTGATAATCAGATTAGCAAGCTTAATCAACTCAACGAGGATTTGTGAGAAGTAGTTGTAGAGGGCTACCACTGCGCCCTGCGTCAGAATCCCTTCCTGCACTCGAATGGTGCCGGTGCGGATCAAGAGGATCACAGAGAGATTCACGATGACGTAAGTAACGGGATTCATCAGAGCGGACACGCGGCCCACATGCTGTTGCAGCGCGGTCAGGGCAGTATTCTGCGTCTCAAAGCGTTGGCACTCGTCCTCCTCCTTGCGAAAAGCGCGCAGTACCCGGACACCGTTGAGATTCTCTCTGGTTGTCCCGAGCACCTTGTCCAGATGCTCCTGAACGCGTCGGTACATCGGCATGGTCAGAAGCATGATGCCAAACACGACCAAAGCCAGCACGGGAATCGCCGCCACAAACCAGAGTGCCGCAGCCGTATCAATGGTAAAGGCCATAATCATTGCCCCAAACACCACAAACGGAGAGCGCAGGAGCAGCCGAAGGGTCAGATTCAAGCCAGTCTGTACCTGATTCATATCGGAGCTCATACGAGTGATCAGCGTCGAAACGCCAATGCGGTCAAGGGTCGAATAGGGAAAACGCTGGACGTGGGTATAGAGCGCATGTCGCAGCTTCGTCACGAATCCGACTGCCGCGCGGGCCGAGAAATACTGCGCCGTGACAGAAAACACCAGTCCTGCCAAGCCGAGTCCGACCAGAAGCAGACTCATTCGCACGATGAACCGCTGATCCTGCCCGCCAATGCCGCGGTCGATCACCGCCGCCACGATCAGGGGCACAAACAACTCCAGCGCGGCCTCCATCAGCTTCAACAGCGGGCCGAGGATACATTCCTTTCGATACGCCCTGAGATAAGAAAACAGCTTGCTCATGCTTGCCTCCATGGGTTTGATAGTGTCATTATAACAGACTTTTGGCAAGAATCAACGGCAATTCTGATTGACACAGGGCGATCAACGAAATATAATACAAACAATCAAAACAGGAGGCGGCAAACATGGAGGGACAGCACGAGCGATTTGAGATGCTGGTTGGAGCCAAGGGCCTTGAACGCCTGAAACGTGCCAGCGTTGCGGTTTTCGGATTGGGAGGCGTGGGCGGCTACGTTGTGGAGGCGCTGGCGCGTTCCGGCATCGGCACCCTGCATCTGATCGACAACGACCGGATTGTGGCGTCCAATCTGAACCGACAGATTCTTGCCCTGCACAGCACAGTTGGGCAGACAAAGGTGGATGCTGCCGCTGCCCGCGTAAGGGAGATCGACCCGGAAATCTGCGTGCGGACGTATCAGACCTTCTATCTTCCGGAGGTGCGCGAGCAGTTCGCGTTTTCCTCTTTCGACTATGTGGTGGATTGCATTGATACGGTCACCGCAAAGCTTGATCTCGTCATGCAGTGCCGTGCTGCCGGTACGCCGATCATCTGTGCACTTGGAACGGGAAACAAGCTGGACCCCACCAAGCTGACCGTTGCGGACATCTATGAAACCTCTGTCTGTCCGCTTGCGCGGATCATGCGCAAGGAACTGCGTCGTCGCGGTGTGGATCGTCTGCGCGTCGTCTATTCGCAGGAGGAACCAATCACACCCTGTTTTTCCCCGACGCAGGAGGAAGCTCCGACTGAGGGACCGGAGACCTTTGGCAGTCGGCGTCGTTCGATCCCCGGCAGCAGTGCGTTCGTTCCGGCAGCAGCCGGCCTCATTCTCGCCTCGGAGGTGGTGCGGACGCTTCTGCAAAAGAACCAGTGAAAGCGCAAACGATTTTAGCTTTTAATTCCGATTTTCCATGCGTTGTCGAAATCTCCAACGGCCCGAACAGTTTCCCCCTTCTGTAGGGCGAAACACCCCCAGAAAAACAGGGATTGACTTTTTCTTTTGAATCGTGTAGAATGAGGACGTATCCTGACATGAGGGTTTCTACCCGGGGGAAAGGTGCGACACGAGGAAGCTATGACCGCGTTCGCACGCGGTCATTTTTTATTGAATCATTTGGAGGTATTACCATGGAAACCAGAGTGGCTGTCATCAGTATCATTGTTGAGGAAAACGAAACCGTAGAAAAGCTGAACGCGGTTTTGCACGACTACGGTCAGATCATCATTGGCAGAATGGGGATCCCCTACCGTCAGCGCGGCATCAACGTCATCAGCATCGCCGTGGACGGCCCGCAGGACGTCATTGCGGCGCTGGCCGGAAAGATTGGCGCGCTGCCCGGCGTGAGCGCGAAGACCGCCTATTCCAACGTGGCAGGCAATGTCTGATTGCGTTCACCTTGTCCGGAAGCTGGAATCAGAGCACAGTCTGACGCTTGCGGAATATGAGATCCTGCTGCGCGCGCGCGACGAAACGCTTGCTGCACAGCTGCGCGAGCGGGCTGTTCAGGTGCGGCAGGCTGTTTACGGCAACACCGTTTTCACACGTGGACTCATCGAAATCAGTAGCTTTTGCAAAAACAACTGCTATTACTGTGGGATTCGCGCCGGGAATCTGAAGGCGGAGCGTTATCGCCTGACGACGGAGGAGATTCTCGAATGCTGCGCAGAGGGGTGGGAGCTGGGCTTTCGGACCTTCGTGCTGCAGGGCGGAGAGGATCCGTTCTTTTCGGACGCGGTACTCTGTCCCCTGCTCCGTCAAATCAAACGGGAATTCCCGGACTGCGCCGTAACGCTCTCTCTGGGAGAGCGCAGCCGGGAGAGTTATCAGGCGCTGTTTGAGGCCGGTGCAGACCGGTATCTGCTGCGCCATGAGACGGCGGACGCGGAGCACTACGCCCGGCTGCATCCTGCTTCCCTGTCATGGGAGCATCGGATGAATTGTCTGCATACGCTCAGAGAAATCGGGTATCAGGTTGGCTGCGGCTTTATGGTTGGCTCTCCGGCGCAAACCGAGCGCGAGCTTGCAAAGGATCTGAAATTCATTGAATCCTTCCGCCCTGCCATGTGCGGCATCGGGCCGTTTATTCCGCACCGTGACACGCCCTTTGCAGATCATAGCGGCGGCAGCGTCGAGTTGACCTGTTATCTGCTTTCGATTCTCCGCTTGATGCAGCCCAATCTCCTGCTCCCCGCCACCACTGCGCTGGGTACGCTGGATCCAATGGGCAGAGAAAAAGGAATCCTTGCCGGGGCGAACGTGGTGATGCCCAACCTCTCCCCTGTCAGCGTGCGAAAGAAATATGCATTATATGACAATAAGATCTGCACCGGCGAGGAATCTGCCCAGTGCAGAGGCTGTCTGGATCGTCGAATGCAAAACATCGGGTATTCTCTCGTCATTGACCGGGGAGACCCAAAAACAATTTGAAAGGATGCGAAAGCCATGCCTGTTTATAATCCCAAATCCCTCATTCCGGATGAGTTTATTAATGACGCTGAAATTCGGGAGACGCTGGCCTATGCCGACGCCAATAAAAACAATCTTCCTCTCATCAACGAAATTCTGGAGAAGGCGCGCCCCGTCAAGGAGGGCAACGGCTGTCACTGCAACGGCCTGACCCACCGCGAAGCCTCCGTTCTGCTTGCCTGCGAGGATCCGCAGGTGCTTGAACGAATCTATGACATCGCTGAGGAGATTAAGCAGGCGTTCTACGGAAACCGGATCGTGCTCTTTGCGCCTCTGTATCTGTCCAATTACTGCGTCAACGGATGTGTCTACTGTCCCTATCACCTGAAGAACAAGCACATTGCCCGGAAGAAGCTGACGCAGGAGGAGGTTCGGCAGGAGGTAATCGCCCTTCAGGATATGGGCCACAAGCGCCTTGCCATTGAGGCGGGTGAGGATCCGAAGAACAATCCCATCGAATATATTCTGGAGTGCATCAACACCATTTACTCCATCAAGCATAAAAACGGCGCGATTCGCCGCGTCAACGTCAATATCGCTGCGACCACAGTGGAAAACTACAAAAAGCTCAAGGATGCGGGAATCGGAACCTATATTCTGTTCCAAGAGACCTACCACAAGGAGAGCTACCTCAAGCTCCATCCCACCGGCCCGAAGCACGACTACGACTACCACACCTCGGCGCATGACCGCGCG
>CACXHI010000159.1 GCA_902767395.1 Oscillospiraceae bacterium | reverse complement strand
GGTGGTTGCCAATCTGATTGAGTATTATTACGATCGCTTTCAGGATTTTCCCCGCGCGGTTCGGCGTGCCGTCGCGCAGTTGGAGGGCAGCTATGCCCTCGGTATTCTCTGTCAGGATCTTCCCGGCACCATGATCGCCGTCAAGAAGGAGAGCCCGCTGATCTTCGGTTTTGGAGAAGGCGAGAACTTTATCGCTTCCGACGTCCCGGCCATTCTCAAATATACCCGCAAGGTGGTGTATCTGAACGACGGGGATACCGTGATCTTCACCAAGGACAGCGCCCGGTTCTATGACGCCTTCAATGACCCTGTCGAGCGTGTGCCGGAGACCATCGACTGGGATATCTCCGCTGCTGAAAAATGCGGTTTCGATCATTTTATGATTAAGGAGATCCATGAACAGCCCAAGGCGGTCAAGGGTACGGTTTCTCCGAGAATCCGGGATGGACGGGTGGTTCTCGACGACGTCAAGCTTTCCAAGGAGTATCTGGAAAACCTGAAAAAGATCTATATTGTGGCCTGTGGCTCATCCAACTACGTGGGATGCTTGGGCAAGTATATCATCGAGAAGACCTGCCGGATACCGGTCGAGCCGATCCTGGCCTCGGAGTTCCGCTATTCCGAGCCGGTGATGGGCGACGATACGCTGGTGCTGATTATTTCCCAGTCCGGCGAGACGGCCGATACGAAGGCTGCGCTGGAGGAAGCCAAGCGACACGGTGCGCGGACGCTTGCGATCGTCAACGTGGTCGGCTCCGCCATTGCCAAGGAGGCCGACGATGTGATCTACACCTGGGCCGGGCCGGAGATTGCCGTGGCGACGACAAAGGCCTTTTCGACTCAGCTCTGCGTGATTTATCTGATTGCCCTGTATATCGCGGATCTGATCGGAACGATGGAGAAAGCGGAGTATCAAGCCATCGTTTCCGAGCTGATGAAGCTGGATCAGAAGATTTCTCTCTGCCTGACGCCGGAGAACATTGCCAGAATCCGCTACTACGCTGAGCAGTATTTCAAGGTTCATGACGCGTTCTTTATCGGGCGGAACGTGGACTGCGGAATCTGCATGGAGGGCAGCCTGAAGCTCAAGGAGATTGCCTATATCCATTCCGAGGCCTACGCTGCCGGCGAGCTGAAGCACGGCCCCATCTCTCTGATCGAGGAGGGAACGCTGGTGGTTGCTGTGGCAACGGTCGATTCGCTCTTTGAGAAGACAATGTCCAACGTCAAGGAGGTTCGTGCCCGTGGGGCGGACGTGTTGGGCATTACCACCGAGAAGTTTGAAGCGGAAATTAAGAAGACCGTTTCTTCCGTGGTGACTGTGCCGGAGACACATCCCATGCTCCAGCCCAGCCTGACCATTGTTCCCCTTCAGGTGTTTGCCTACTACGTTTCTCTGCTGCGGGATTGTGACGTGGACAAACCGCGCAATCTTGCCAAGTCTGTCACCGTGGAGTAAGCGTCCCACGCTGTGGCTCCCGAGCGAGAGAGAAGCGATCTGAGAAAGAGAGGTTGATTCTATGAAGCTTCCCGGCAATACCATCTGGTTTGACCGCAAACGCACGATCTTCGGGCTGCCTTGGTCCTTTACGAAGTATATTCTCACCGATGATAAGCTGCTGATCGTCAAGGGCTTGATCAAGCAAACCGAGGAGGAGGTACGGCTATACCGAATTCTGGACCTGACCCTGACCCGTTCTCTGCTCGAACGCATCGACCGGGTCGGAACCATTCATTGCTGCTCCTCGGATAAAACAGCTGCTGAATTCGATATCAAGCGGATTCGGAATGCGCGCACGGTCAAAGAGAAGCTTTCCGAGCAGGTGGAGAAGCAGCGCATTGCCCGCGGCGTCACAGTCAGAGAAGAAATGACCGCCAACGCAGATGGCAATCACGACGACGTGACGAAGTGATTGGAGTGCTGCCCAGCGCCGCGTGCCTACCCTTCTTAGCACCATAGAACGCATCCAACCGGCATGACCGCAACGGTCATGCCGGTATTATTCTTCTACATGAATTTGGGATTGCTATTTCCCTTGTTTTCTGCTATACTAATCAGAAAGATTCTAAATGACGCTTGGTGAAGGAAATGAACGATTATATCTCGGTCCGGGGCGCGCGCGCCAACAATCTGAAAAATGTCAATCTGACCATTCCACGTGATCGCTTTGTGGTTTTTACGGGGCTTTCCGGGTCTGGAAAGTCTTCTCTGGCCTTCGATACGATCTACGCGGAGGGGCAGCGTCGCTACGTCGAGTCCCTGTCCAGCTATGCTCGAATGTTTTTGGGGCAGATGGATAAGCCTGACGTGGACGCCATTGACGGCTTATCTCCCGCAATCTCCATCGACCAGAAGACAACCTCCAAGAATCCCCGCTCCACGGTGGGCACTGTGACGGAAATCTATGACTATCTGCGTCTGCTCTGGGCCAGAACAGGGGTTCCACACTGCCCCAAATGCGGCAAAGAGATTCGGAAGCAGACCATTGATCAGATTGTTGACAAGATTCTGCAGCTCCCTGAGGGAACGCGGTTTCAGGTGCTCTCTCCCGTCGTGCGCGGGAAGAAGGGCGAGCATCAGAAGGTTTTCGCTGATGCCCGCAAGTCCGGCTTTGCCCGTGTGCGGGCGGATGGAAATCTCTACGATCTCACAGAAGAGATCGCGCTGGATAAGAACCGGAAACACAACGTCGAGCTTGTAGTGGACCGCCTGATTCTGCGCGGAGACATTACCCGCCGCCTGACAGACTCCATCGAAACGGCAACCTCCCACGGCGGGGGCCTTGCTGTGATTCAACGAATGGATTCCGAGGAGGAAGTGACTTTCTCGTTGAATTACGCCTGCGAGGATTGCGGAATCTCCATGCCGGAGCTCAGCCCCCGGATGTTTTCCTTCAACAACCCCTACGGAGCCTGCCCGCACTGCGCCGGCCTTGGCTTCCAGCTCAAGGTGGACCCGGAGCTGATTATTCCCAATCGTACCCTGTCCATTCTGGACGGCGCGATTCAGGCCAGCGGCTGGGGCAACGTCAAGAATGACTCCATCTCCAAGATGTATTTTGACGCGCTGGCAGAGCGCTTTCATTTCAAGCTTACCGATCCGGTGGAGAAGCTTCCCGCCGCCGCGCTCGACGCCATTCTCTATGGCACCAAGGGCGAGAAGCTGAAGCTGTTCTATCAGCGGGCCAACGGACGCGGCACGCTGGAGCAGGCGTTCGAGGGGATTGTCCCCAGCTTGGAGCGCCGCTATCGGGAAACGCAGTCCGACGCCATGCGTAAGGAGCTGGAGGAGTGCATGTCCACGTCTCCCTGCCCGGAGTGCGGCGGCAAACGTTTGTCTCCCATTTCCCGCGCTGTGACGGTCGGCGGAATCCGGATCATGGACTATTGCGACCTGCCCGTTACAAAGGCACTGGATTTTATGGAGCATCTGGAGCTGCCTGCCACCGAGTCTATGATTGCCACTCCCATTCTCCGTGAGATCAAGGCGCGGCTGGGCTTCCTGCGGTCAGTCGGCCTGCAATACCTGACCTTATCCAGACCGGCTGCGAGTCTGTCCGGCGGCGAGAGCCAGCGGATTCGGCTGGCAACGCAGATCGGCTCGAGCCTGATGGGGGTGCTCTATATTTTGGACGAGCCCTCCATCGGCCTGCATCAGCGGGACAATGACAAGCTGCTCGAGACGCTGAAGCGCCTGCGCGACATCGGAAACACCTTGATTGTGGTGGAGCACGATGAGGATACCATGCGCGCTGCGGACTATGTGGTGGACGTCGGACCCGGCGCCGGCATCCACGGCGGAGAGATTGTCGCGCAGGGCTCCATTGCGGATCTTGAGGCGGAGCCGCGCTCAATCACAGGGCAGTACCTCTCCGGGCGAAAGACCATCGCGGTTCCTTCGGTACGCCGTCCGGGCAGCGGAAAATCGCTCCGCGTCTTTGGCTGCCGGGAGAACAATCTGCAAGGCGTGGACGTTTCCATTCCGCTCGGGACGCTGTGCTGTGTGACGGGCGTTTCCGGCTCCGGGAAGTCCTCGCTGGTCAATGAGATTATCCACAAAAAGCTGGCGGGCAGCCTGAATCACGCCCGCATCCGGCCCGGAAAGCACGATCACTTTGAGGGGATCGAGCTGCTTGATAAGGTGATCTGTATCGACCAAAGCCCGATCGGAAGAACGCCGCGCTCCAATCCGGCAACCTACACCGGCCTGTTTAACGACATCCGAGACTTGTTTGCCTCCACGCAGGACGCAAAGCTTCGCGGCTATGGAGCGGGACGCTTCTCCTTCAATACGAAGGGCGGGCGCTGCGAGGCCTGTGGGGGCGACGGTCTGGTGAAGATCGAAATGCACTTTTTGCCGGATGTTTATGTGCCCTGCGATGTTTGTCAGGGCAAGCGCTACAACCGGGAAACGCTGGAGGTTCGCTATAAGGGAGCTTCCATTGCCGACGTGCTGGATATGACCTTTGACGAGGCGCTGGACTTCTTCCAGAATCTGCCCCGTATTCGTGACAAGGTGCAGACGTTGGTGGATGTTGGCCTCGGCTACTTGAAGCTCGGTCAGTCCTCTACCACGCTGTCCGGCGGCGAGGCGCAGCGGGTAAAGCTCGCAACCGAGCTGTCTCGCCGCTCCACCGGCGCGACCATCTATATCCTCGATGAACCGACAACCGGCCTGCACGTTTATGACGTGAGCAAGCTGATTGACGTGCTTCAAAAATTCGTAGAAGGCGGCAACACCGTTCTGGTGATCGAACACAATCTGGATGTGATCAAATGTGCTGACTGGATCATCGACCTCGGACCGGAAGGCGGTGACAACGGCGGCACCGTGATCGCAGAAGGAACACCGGAACAGGTCGCGGGAAATCCTGCATCATGGACCGGAAAATACCTGAAGAAAGCG
>CACXHI010000158.1 GCA_902767395.1 Oscillospiraceae bacterium | reverse complement strand
GTCGGCGTTGGTCTCCGCATCCACGAAATCGGTGTAGGCGTTCTTGAAGATCGCGTACTTGGTGTTGGTCGCAGAGCTCACCCCGTCGTAGCTCTCGGTGCTCGACACGTCGCCCGCGTAGAACTCCGCGTAGCCCAGCGTGGCGGTTCCGTAGACCAGCTCTCTGGAGACAAGCTCATGATAGTGGTACAGGAAGGTCACGATCTGCGCGCGTGTGCAGCTCTGCTTGGGGCCGAACGTCGTCTTGCTGGTACCAGAAGTGATCCCGTTTTCCACGGCCCACAAAACTGCGTTGGCGTAGTAGGCCTTCGCCTTTACGTCCTGAAACGGATTTTCAGAGGCGGTGGGCATGGGGCTGCCCGCGTATTTCCAGAGGAAGGTCATTGCCTGTGCTCTGGTGCAGGCGTCTTTCGGGCCGAATCGATCCGGAGCCGTCCCGGACGTGATGCCGTTTTCCACGGCCCACGCCACCGCGTTATAGAAATAATCCTTTTTCTTCACATCTTTGAACGGAAGCGTTTCGGCACTCGGCGTGGGTGATCCCGCCAAGCGCCAGAGGAAGGTCACAATCTGCCCTCTGGTGCACTCCTTCTTCGGGCTGAACTTGTCCTTTGCCGTCCCGGACGTGATGCCGTTTTCCACAGCCCACGCCACCGGTTTCGCATAATACTGCGAGGTCGGAACATCCGTAAACGGCGCAACATAGGATTTTTCCGCAGCGAACGCCACGGGGAATGCGGTCAGCACCAAGGCGAAAGCCAGAAGAAAACAGAGTAATTGCTTGATTTTCACAAAAAACACCTCTTTGCATTCGATAGTAGTTAGGTTTTGCTAACTAACGGCCGTTAAAAAAAGTTAGCGCAACCTAACCACCACGATTATACAGAAGTCTTCCGGAAATGTCAAGTTTTTTCCGTGGAAGAGGGCGACTTTCTGTTTATTTTTTTCTGCGCGCGGCGGAGGGCACACATGAACAGAACACGGATACCGCTGCGGCGGTACCCGTGTTCGGAATTGGTACGCATCGTCAAATCGTACCTGCCGCAGCGGAGGAAAATCAACTGCGGCATTGGATCGGAAAAGGGGGCTCCGATCCCGCAAAAGGAAAGCGAAAGGAAAGTCATGCTCCTTCCATGCCAACCGGAGGGCGAACCGATTCGCAGGAAGATCAGCGAGGCGCCCAGCATTGAAACAGCCGATTCCGCGTCAAGCCACGGATCGCGTCTCAGCAGTTAGCCTCGACTAACCACGCACGTACTATAGCATAAAGGGCTTGAAATGTCAAGCATTTCTTTCAAAAAAGTTTCCGGAAAACCACAATCATGCAGATCCTTTCGCTTCTTCCCTCATTCGGCGTTCTTGAGCGCTTCGACCATGTCGATCTTCCGGTTTTTCCGCGCGACCATCCAGCCGACGAGCAGGGAGACGCCAAAGGTGAGCAGGGTCGAAACCGTGTAGGTCAGCGGCCCGAGCATCAGCCTCAGCTCGTATTCCGAGCCCAGCGCGGCAAGGAGCCACGACAGGACGCCCACGCCGGCGGGAAGGCCGAGGAGCACGCCCACAACGGTGAGCCAGAGATTCTGCGAGATCAGCAGCCGACCGATTTTCTTGCTGCGGAAGCCGAGCACCTTCAGCGTGGCCAGCTCTCTGGAGCGTTCCACGTAGCTCATGACACCGAGGTTGTAGAGTACCACGATCCCGAGGACGATGGCGGCAATGACAAGAATGACGACCATGCCGTTCAGGATCTGGACAAAGCTGGAAAAGCTGTCCATGAGCTGCTGCTTGTCCTGCTTTCCGGAAATCCGCTCCGACGCGGGGATATCCCCCGAAAGCCGGTTCGTATACACGGCGGAGACGTTGTAAGAGATTCCCAGCTCGTTTGCGTATCGGTCGGTCATGGTCACGCTCTCGGTCATGATGGAGCGGTTGTAGCCGATCACCCTGGCGCGATAAACCTCGTTGCCCCCGTAGGGCGAGAACTCGATCACGTCCCCGAGCTTCGCCCGGTCCGCCAGACGCATACAGAGATAAACGCCGTCGTCCTGCAGATCAATGGGGAGGTTGTCCCTGTCCACGACGCTGATCAGGCCGTGCTCGTCATGCACCACGTCCAGCGTCGCAGTGTATCCGTCGATGCTGATGCCCGTATAGCTCTCCCAGTCGCCGTCCAGCTCTGCAATCAGCGGCGAGGCTGCTTCCAGATCCGTATTCTCCGCGAGATTGACCTTGGTTGCGTAATGAGAGAGCCCGTTGTCCAGCAGATTGAGGAAGCCGTCCATCGTATCCCGCATCCCCAGACCGCCGACCAGAAGGATCATGCAGCCGATGATGCCGACCAGCGTCATGGCAAAGCGGCTCTTATGGCGCATCAGATCCCGCAGATTCCACTTGGTGGCAAAATTCATTCGCTCAAAAAAGCCGAGGGATTCGAAGGCCGTTTTCTTCATCTTCTTCGGCGTATAGGGCCGGAGCGCATCGGCGGCTGTGCCTTGGAGCTGGGCCCGCACCGAAAGGAAGCTGATCAGCGTGAGCAGCAGCACGGTTCCGGCAATGACAGGATAGCAGAACGCGGGCGTGGCCGCCGTCCAGTCCGGCATATCGAAATAGGTGCCCATCATTCCGTCCTCGCTCATGACCAATTTGCAGACCCAATACCCGAGAACCGCGCCGAGGGCCGCGCCCACAACGCCGATGAACAGTCCGTACAGGGAGTAATGCACCAGAATCGTCCGGTTCTTGAAGCCCAGCGCCTTCAGAACACCGATCTGCGTTTTTTCCTTGGTGGCAATGCGGTGCATAGTCGTTACCATGGTCAAAATCGCAATGGCAAGGAAGAGCACCGGAAGGATTGAGCCCATAGTCTTGCCCTCCTCGGCCTCCCCCATTGCCTCCTTGTACACAATGTGATCGTCCTTTGACACGACCATCAGCGTCTTGCCGAGCTTCGCCTTGACCGCGTCCTCCAGCTCCGCCTTTTCCATTTCGGAGCGCAGATTGATCTGCGAAAAGACCTGATCCGTCGCCTGCTCGAGCATCTCCTCGGTCAAAGCCGCCTCCGCCTGTGTTTTGGCCGCAGCTTCCGGCACGCCCGCCTTTTGCAGCTCGTCTTCGATGCTGCGCAGCGTTTTTTCGCGGATCACTGCGTTCAGCTTTGCGGGCGAGAGATACGCATATCCGAAGGTGGTGAAATCCGGCATGAGCTGATTGCTGTCGGCAACACAGATCATGTGCTCGCCGGATTTGATCAGTCCGACCACCGCGCCCGTGATCTCCGTGCCCTGAAATTCCAGCGTAAGCGTCTGGCCGAGGCCGATCCCGTTTGCGGCGGTGAATTTGTCGGACAGCCAGATCCCGTCGCCGCCCTCGTCATAGGCCTCGCCCTGCATCAGCGCGAAGGTGGAAACGGTAAAGGTCTCCGAAACGTCGAGGGCCAGCGCCTTTTTGGTCTCCCCCTTGAGCTCAAGATTGACCGAAAGAAACCTTGTCGCTGCGTCTACCCCGTCGATCGAGGCAATCTTGTCCAAGTCGCCCCTTGTGAAGCCGGTCTCGGAATACAGACGGTAATCGGCGTATTTCGTATCGTCAAAAAAGCGGGAGGTGTCGTACTCAATGGTTTTCCACTCCATGTTGAAGCCCAGAAACATGCCGATTCCGAGGGTCATCATGAGGATCATGGAGAAAAACTGCGCCTTATAGCTCCATGCGGTGCGGAGCAATTTCCTGACCAGCATCACCACTCCACCTCGTCAGCGGAAAGCGGATTTTCCTGCTCCTCGACAGCGCGGATCTTTCCGTTCTTGACGCGGATCACAACGTCCGCCATTTTCGC
>CACXHI010000157.1 GCA_902767395.1 Oscillospiraceae bacterium | reverse complement strand
AGATGCTTCACGGCTTTGCGATGTGCTTGAGCATCTGCACGCACATCTCCATATCCTCCACGGGAATGTACTCATAGCGTCCGTGGAAATTCTCGCCGCCGGTGCAGAGGTTGGGGCAGGGCAAGCCCTCAAAGCTCAGGCGCGCGCCGTCCGTGCCGCCGCGAATGGGGACGGCAACCGGCTGCATCCCGGCCGCGCGCATCGCGGCCTCTGCCCGCTCGACGACGTGCATCACGGGGAGAATTTTTTCCTTCATGTTGTAGTAGGAGTCCACGGTGGCAACGTTGACGGTTCCCGCGCCGTAGCGTTCGTTGAGGTAGTTGGCGATCCGAACGAACTGCTCCTTTTTCTGCTCAAACTTTGCCCGGTCATGGTCGCGGATGATATAGCGCAGCGTGGCTTCCTCAATGCCGCCCTCCATGTGCGAGAGCATACAGAAGCCCTCATAGCCCTCGGTGTGCTCGGGCCGCTCCTGCGCGGGCAGCATGTTGTGGAAATCCACCGCCACCTGCATGGCGTTGATCATCCTGTTCTTGGCGCTGCCCGGATGGATGGAGATGCCCTTGCAGGAAACCGCGGCGGAGGCGGCGTTGAAGTTCTCATATTCGATCTCACCCAGCGTGCCGCCGTCGGCGGTGTAAGCAAAGTCCGCGCCGAAGCCCTTCACGTCAAAGCGGTCCGCGCCGCGTCCGATCTCCTCGTCGGGGGTGAAGGCAATGCGCAGCGGCAGCCGGGGGCCGCCCTCCGCCAGCAGTTCCTCCACGGCGGTCAGGATCTCGGCAACACCGGCCTTGTCGTCCGCGCCCAGCAGGGTACTACCGTCGGTGACGATCAGGTGCTTGCCCACGTTCCGGTCGAGGCTGGGGAAGTCCTGCGGACGCATGACCAGATTTTGCGCCGCGTCGATGACCAAATCGCCGCCGGTGTATTCCACGATCCGGGGCCGGACGTTCTCGCCGGAGCAGTCCGGCGCGGTGTCCATGTGGGCGATCAGGCCGATGACTGGCCCCTCCGCCGTGCCGGGGACGGAGCCGTAGACGTAGCCGTTCTCATCCATGCGGGCGTCGGCAATGCCGATGGCTCGCATTTCCTCCACCAGCGCCGCGCCAAGCAGCTTCTGGCCGGGAGTGGAGGGGCAGGTTTCGCTGCTTTCGTCAGATTGGGTGCCAAAGGCAACGTACTTCAAAAAGCGTTCGGTAACTTTCATGGGGATTCCTCCTTGTTGTGTTTCGGATTCCGCAGACAAAGCTTCGTTGTCGGATTTTTCGGAACGGGCGCAAGGGCGCGTCCGCTTCTCCGTCATTATACCACGTCCGCCCGGCAAAATCCACAGCCAATCGCCGGAATTCCGCGGTGTTTTTCCTCCACTGTAACAGTTCCCCGCTTTTTATCGGTGTGGGAGATTATTTTTTTCAATCCATTGACATTTTTCACAAATTAGAGTATGATATGAGTACAGCAAATTGTTGCTGTATCAAAAACTGAATCAAAACTGATTGGAGGAAAGACTATGTTCTGTGAAAAGTGCGGCACCCGCGTCGACGACGGTCAGCCTTTCTGCCCCAACTGCGGCAACCGCATGAGCGAGGGCGCGCCTGCCGAGGCGCAGAAGGCTGCGGCCCCCGCCCGCCCCGTCGTCCCTTCCGCCGGCGGTCTGCTCGGCAAGTTCAACGCCATGCAGGGGCTTGAAAAAATCTTCTACCCCATCGTGGGCTGTCTGCTTGTGCTGAGCTTCCTGCTCTCGCTGCTGAAGGTTTTCTCGATCGGCTATGGCAGCGTCCAGTTTGCGTACGGCTCTCCCTTCTTCGCCACGGTGATAACCGTGCTGTTCACCCTCAGCATTACCTTCTTTGTGCTGGACTATTTCGATAAGTTCACCTTCAAGCGGCTGTGGTTCTTTGTGGCCGCTGCCGCCGTCGTGATGCTTCTTCTGTTCGTCATCGTCTGGATCGACACCGAGACCTCCCTCTCGGCAGGCGGCTGGCTGTGCCTGATCTCGCTGGTCGGCCTGACTGTGACCTCAATCATGCTGCTTTTGCAGAAGATGAAGAAGTAATCCGGCTTCCGAAAAACCGAACCGCCTGCTTCCAACACGGAAGCGGGCGGTTCGGTTTTTCGGCCGTTTTCAACGTTCAATTCATGCGGCTCCATCCGGCGTCCTCGACCTCGCAGCCCTTCTTTCGGGTCATCAGCGAGTCGAGCGCAGAGCTGACGGGAGCGTTTTCATAGAGCACCTGATAGGCCGCCTGCGTGATGGGCATATCCACGACGATGCGGTCGGCCAGCAGCTTGACGGCCTGTGTGGCGTAGTAGCCCTCCACCACGGCGCCGACCTCCTTCATCGCCTCGTCCACCGTCATGCCGCCGCCGATCAGGATACCGGCCCGGCGGTTGCGGGAGTGAATGGAGGTACAGGTGACGATCAGATCGCCGATTCCGGCCAGTCCCGCGAAGGTATCCGTCCGGGAGCCGAGCTTCATGCCGAGACGGGCAACCTCGGTCAGACCGCGCGTCATCAGCAGGGCCTTCGTGTTGTCGCCGTAGCCCATGCCGTCGCAGACGCCCGCGCAGAGGGCAATGACGTTCTTCATCGCCGCACCGAGCTCCACACCCACCGGATCGGAGGAGGTGTAGACGCGGAAATGGTCGTTCATAAAGACCTCCTGCACGATTTCGGCAGGCAGGCGTTCCGTGCAGGCCGCCACGACGCCCGTGGGAACCCGGCGGCTGACCTCCTCCGCGTGGGAGGGGCCGGAGAGCACGACGACCTGCTTGCCGGTGACCTCCGCCACGATTTCGGACATGCGCTTCCCGGTTTCCGCCTCGATGCCCTTGGTCGCGGAGACCAGAATGACGTCGGGACGCAGGTGGGGCGCAATGCTCTTGGCCGTGGAGCGAATGGCAAAGGAGGGCGGGACCACCACCACCACCGTGCATTTTGCGACGGCGGCAGGGTCGGAGGTATAGTTCAGATCGGCGGGCAGATGCACGCCGGGGAGGAAGGGGTTCTCCAGCTTTCGGGCCAGGTTGTCGCTCTCCTCCTTGGAGTAGGAGATCAGCGTAACCTCATGGCGGTTTTCATGCAGCAGCATGGCAATCGCTGTGCCCCATCCGCCGCTGCCGACGACTGCAATTTCCATGATGTGACGTCCTTTCTTGGAGCCGGACGGCAGCGCCGTCTGTCCGAATTATTGATGTTTGTGAAAAGAAAACCGGCGTTCGGTGCCGTGAATCAGGCGCTTGATGTTGGTGTGGTGCATTCCGATGGTGAGCCCGGCCAGACAGAACGCCATGATTGTCATCATAATCCGGTTATCCTGAGGATATCGCCACAGGAAGAGGAAGGGGTAGATGACACAGGCCACGACGGAACCGAGCGAGACGTAGCGGGTCAGAAGCACCACGATCAGGAAGACCCCGAGCAGGATCGTGATGATCCGCCAGTCGATGAAGGCGGCCAGCGTGCCACAGGTCAGGATGCCCTTGCCGCCGCGAAATCCAAAGTACAGGGGGAAGACGTGGCCGATCACGGACAGGCCCCCGCAGAGCATTGCCCCCTCGTCGAACCAGACCGGATCGTAGGCGGACATGATCCAGCGACCAATGAAGCAGGCCAGAACGGTTTTGCCCACGTCGATGAGCAGAACCAGCAGCGTATCCAACCCGCCGTAGTTGCGGTAGAAATTCGTCAGTCCGGCATTGCCGCTGCCCTTTGTGCGCACGTCCTCCTTGCGCAGCCAGCGGGAGATCAGAATGGCGCCGTTGAAGCTGCCCAGAAGATAGCCGATCACGCCGCATACCGCGAACCAAAAAACGATCACGTCTCGTCGTCTCCCCTCTGCCGGACGGTGATTTTGACCGGCGTTCCCTCCAGACCGAATACGGCCCGGATCTGATTTTCGAGATAGCGCTGGTAGGAAAAATGGAAGAGTCTTGCGTCGTTGCAGAAGAACACGAAATGCGGCGGCTTGACGCCGGCCTGCGTAACGTAGAAGATCTTCAGGCGGCGGCCCTTGTCGGTGGGCGGCTGGACGCGGGCGGTGGCGTCGGCAAGGACGCTGTTCAGCATTCCCGTGGTGATGCGCAGGGCGGACTGCTCGTTCACGTAGTTGATCAGCTCGTAAAGCCTGTCCACCCGCTGACCGGTCT
Organism: Oscillospiraceae bacterium; assembly: GCA_902767395.1. GTDB lineage: Bacteria > Bacillota > Clostridia > Oscillospirales > Oscillospiraceae > JAFRPC01. The sequence continues at coordinate 1,011 of CACXHI010000157.1, read as the reverse complement.
TGGCCGAGAGGAAGAGCACCGGCGCGTATGGCATATAGCTCAACCCCGCCCGGACCTCCGCCGTCATCTTGTCCATCGTGTGGGTGTCCTTGTCCACGGCGTCCCACTTGTTGACGACCAGAATCGAGGCCTTGCCCGCCTCGTGGGCCAAACCGGCGATTTTCGTGTCCTGCTCGGTGACGCCCTCGTTGGCGTCGATCATAATGAGCACCACGTCGGCCCGTTCAATGGCGGAGACAGAGCGCATATTGGAGTATTTCTCAATGGCGTCGTCTACCTTCGACTTGCGACGCATTCCGGCCGTGTCGATAAAGAGGTACTTGCCGTGCTCGTTCTCAAAATAGCTGTCAATCGCGTCGCGGGTGGTTCCGGCGACGTCGGAGACGATCACCCGCTCGATGCCGAGAATGCGGTTGAGCAGGCTGGACTTGCCCACGTTGGGCTTGCCCACGATGGCGACCTTCACCACCTCGTCCTCCTCGTCGCCCTCCTCGTCGTCCGGCAGGTGGGCCACGCAGAAGTCCAGCAGGTCGCCGGTGCCGTGGCCGTGGATGGCGGAGGTCTCGATCGGGTCGCCCAGACCGAGATCGTAGAACTCATAGACGTCCGGATTCACCGGGCCGACGGCGTCGCATTTGTTGACGGCCACGACGACGGGCTTCTTGCTGCGTTTGAGCAGGGCGGCCACCTCCAGATCGGCGGCGGTGACGCCAACCTTGACGTCGGTGACCATAATTACGACGTCGGCGGTCGCGATGGCGATTTCCGCCTGACGGCGCATGAAACGGAGCATTTCCGAGCCGGTGGACGGCTCGATGCCGCCGGTGTCGATCAATTCAAAGGTTCTGCCGTTCCACTCGCACTTGCCGTAGATGCGATCCCGGGTCACGCCGGGAGTGTCCTCCACGATTGCGGTGCGGTGGCCGGTCAGCTTGTTGAACAGCATGGACTTTCCCACGTTGGGGCGGCCCACGATGGCAACGTAGTGCTTCATCTTGCTTTTCCTCCCTT
>CACXHI010000156.1 GCA_902767395.1 Oscillospiraceae bacterium | reverse complement strand
GAGGGATTCGAACCCTCGGTACGCTTTTGACGTACACACGATTTCCAGTCGTGCTCGTTATGACCGCTTCGATACCACTCCATATTCCATTGTCTGCGGCGGTTGTCCCCGCTTCGGCTTTGGCGTGGTCGTGCGCTCAAAGCTTTTTTATTATATATCCAAAGCAGCGATTTGTCAACTGTTTTTTCTTGGTCACGGCATTTTTCTTTTGCTGGGGGAGCTGTTCAGCCCGTCACCGCATCGGCGCGCACTGTGCGCTCTATCCGTATGTGGTCGGCGGCACTGTTACCTCTGCTCGACTTGCAGGGGAAGCTGCTGCGGTTGGAGGGCGCGGAGGGAATCGAGGGCTTCCAGCCGCACGGCGGCTGCGCCCATGGAGATCAGGGCGGCACAGCCGGGGCTGCCGTCTGCATGGACGAACAGCGGGCTCCAGCCGTGGCGCAGGTTCGCCTGGGAGCCCTGCCACGTTCCCCCGCTGAGATGGGACTGGGCGACCAGCGTTTTCTCCCCCAGCGCGTGAATCAGACGGTTGCGCTCCAGCGCACGGTAGGGCACGATGGGCAGATGCCAGCCCCATTCACAGAGGTAGACCGTCCGTTCATCTGCTGGCTTATGATCCTGCAAGCCGTCCGGCAGCACGGCGATCACCGTTCCGCCTGCCGCAAGACAGGCGGCCTGTGCCGTCTGATCCGCGCCGCGGGCGTTGCCGGACACCAGCGCGTAGCCCTCGCGGGCCGCCAGCGTGCCGACCCTTTCGGCAAAGGCTGTGCCCTCGCTCGTCAACTCTCGACTGCCGACCAGCGCCACGGCGGGGCGGCAGAGCAGGCTTGCGTCCCCACGGCAAAACAGCACCGCAGGCGCCTGATCGCCCAAACGGCGCAGTCTTGCGGGATAGGTATCGGAAACCCGGGTGATCGGACGAATGCCCAGCTCCGCCGCGACGGAGAGATAGGCTGCAAGTGCCTGTTCCCGGTTCATCAGCGCCAAGATTCGCCGGGCCATCGCCGCGTCGTAGCCCAGCGCCCGCAGATCCGCCTCCTCCAAGGCACGCTCCGGCTCCGCAACCGCTTCCGTCCGGGCAAGCACTCGCGCGCGGAGCGTACGAAGCTGGGCAGGCGTCAAAGGCTTTTTCCCGTCCCCCAGCTCCGCGCAGAGCAGGAGGAAGCCCCGTTCCGCCCCGGTCATCTGCGGCGGCGAACGGCGGGCGGAGCCTGCCGCCGCTCCACAGGAACGAAGCCGTTCTCCGTGATTGCCACGGGCTGAACGGTGAAATGGCAATATTTGGCAATCTCATCCAGCTTCGCCTGCTCGGGGAAGCTGCCGATCACAGTATAGCTCACGCCCTTGCGCTTGGCGCGGCCCGTGCGTCCGATGCGATGGACGTAGTATTCATTCTCCTGCGGCACGTCATAGTTGATAACGCAGTCCACGTCGTCCACGTCGATGCCGCGCGAGGCCACGTCGGTCGCAATCAGCACCGGCAGCTCGCCCCGGCGGAAGGTCTGCATCGTCTTCTCCCGCTGGGTCTGCGCGATGTTGCCGTGGATGCAGTCCGCGTTCACCCCGACCCGCCGCAGCTCGTCGGACAGGCGCTGGCAGAGCACCTTGGTATTGCAAAAGATGATGACCCGCTCGAAGCGGCCCAGGTACAGAATCCAGCGCACGGCGTTCAGCTTTTCCAGCGCAGGAACCGTGACGGAATACTGGTCAATGTCCGGCTTGCTCTCGGCGTCCGCCTTGACGGTGATCTCGATCTCGTCGCGCTGGTACATCCACGAAACGGTCATCACCTCCTGCGACATGGTAGCGGAGAACAGGCCGAGATTGCGTCGGTTGGGGATCTTCTCGATGATTCCGGTCACGTCCTTGAAAAAGCCCATATCCAGCATCCGATCCGCCTCGTCGAGAATGACGGTCCGGACTCCGTCCAGCCGGATGGAGCGGCGTTTGAAATGATCCATCAGCCGGCCCGGCGTGGCAACCACGATCTGGGGCTTCTTTTTGAGTTGCTTGAACTGCGGCTCGAGCTTCTGCCCGCCGTAGAGCACTGCCACGCGGACCGTCTCATAATGGGTCAGAAGCCCGCGCAGCTCGTCTCCGATTTGGAGCGCCAGCTCCCGCGTGGGCGCAAGAATCAAGCCCTGCACCTCCTCGGAGGCGGGATCCACATGGGCGATCATCGGAATGCCGAAGGCAAAGGTCTTTCCGGTCCCGGTGGGAGCCTTGGCAATCACGTCCTTCCATGCCATCAGCGGCCCAATGGCCTCGGCCTGAACGCGGGTGGGATAGCCGTAACCCTTTTCCTCCAGTGCAAGCAAAATCGGCTCCGGAAGCTGGAGCGACTGAAATGTAATGGGTTCATTCATGGTGCCTTTTCCTCATTTTGCGTTTCTTTCCTGTTAATGTGCGCGGGATTCCATATAATAGTGTCATCATACTATCATATCCCGGCAGGATTTGCAAGTGTGAGAATATCTATTGCTTTTTTCGGTATTTGGTGTTATAATAACGTGAAATCTGTCCAAACGCAAGGGGATTTGTCTATGAACTTTTCCAGTATTTCTTTTTTGTGGTTCCTTGCGGCGTTTCTGACGCTGTATGGCCTGTGCCCGGAAAAATACCGGCGTTACCTGCTTCTTGCGGGCAGCGTGGTCTTTCTGGCCTTCAACTCCATCACCGGCGCACTCTGGGCGCTGCTGTTCGCAGCGGTCAACTTTGTGCTGGGCTTCTGCATCCAGCGGACGGCCTATCGAAAGGCGGCGCTCGCCGCTGCCGTTGCAATCAACGTCATGGCGCTGGCCACTTTTAAGCTTGTGGGCGTGCTGCCGGTGGGCATCAGCTTCTACACCTTCTCCTTCATTGCCTATCTGGTGGACGTGGGACGGGGGCAGCTCACGGCGGAATACGATCCGGTGCGCTTCGCCAACTTCTCCATCTTCTATCCCAAGCTTCTGATGGGTCCGATCACCCGGTACGACGAGCTCGGCACCGAGCTGGACACTCCCAGAGCCGGTCTGTCGGGGTTGCAAAGAGGGCTGGAAGATTTCGTGCTGGGGTTCGCAATGAAGATCTTCATCGCGGACAAGCTGGCGATTCTCTGGAACGAGCTGGTCACCATCGGGTTTGAGTCCCTGCCCGTGCCTCTGGCATGGCTCGGCGCGTTCAGCTTCAGCATTCAGCTCTTCATTGAGTGGCAGTCCTACACGCTGATGGCAACCGGCATTGCCGCAATGCTGGGCTACCGCCTGCCGCAGAACTTCAACTATCCCTATCTGGCCCGCTCAATCGGAGACTTCTACCGCCGCTGGCACATCACCCTGATGCGGTGGTTTAAGGATTACGTCTATATCCCGCTGGGCGGCAGCCGCAGGGGGACGTCGCGCACGGTCGTGAACCTCCTGTTTGTCTGGCTGCTGACCTCCCTCTGGCACGGCATCGGCTGGAACTTCCTGCTCTGGGGCATGTCGCTCGGCCTGTTCATTGTCATCGAAAAGCTTTGGCTCGGGCCGATTCTGGAGCGGCACAGGATTCTCTCCCATCTCTGGGTTCTGTTTCTGATCCCTCTGACGTGGGTCTGCTTCAAAATCAACGACACCGCCGAGCTTGGGCTCTACTTCTCCCGTCTGTTCCCCTTCTTCGGGAGCGAGAACGTGGTGGGGATGAACATTTTCTGGGACAAGCTGCGGATGTTTGCCGTCTATTTCGGGCTGGGCGTTCTGTTCTGCTTCCCCCTGCCCGAGAAGCTCGTACACCGCTTCGGTCGGACTTGGATTGGCTCAATCCTGCTGGCGGTCCTGTTCTGGTACGCCGTCTATGAGCTGAACCGCAGCGGCAACAATCCCTTTATGTATCTGAATTTCTGACAAGGAGTAACAACACCATGAGAGAAAGAAGGTCGCGGTCCGAAGCCGCCTCCACCGTTCGCACCCCGCTGCTGTTTTCCCTGCTCGCAGTCGGAATTGTATTCTTCGTGATTCTCGCTGTTCACGCGCTGAAGGAAAAGAAGGCAGAAACGGAAACGTCCTCTACCTCCGCCGCAACGGACTCCACCCCTGTGCAGACCAGCACAGACGCGCAGACAGAGCCCTCCACCACGGAAAGCACAGCCACCGACACAGCGTCCACCGTCTCTGATACGACGGTCCCCGTCACCACCGTTCCCGCAACCACGGAGCCGGCTTCCCAGATGACGACCGTGGACGACAGCTACTTCTCCGACGCGCTGTTCATCGG
>CACXHI010000155.1 GCA_902767395.1 Oscillospiraceae bacterium | reverse complement strand
GGGCTTCGGGAATCGTCCCGTCCAACATTCCCTCCATATAGCCGGAAATGGTGGTCATGGGCGTTTTCAGCTCATGGCTCACGTTGGCGACAAACTCCTGTCGCTTCTGCTCGGACTTGGCAAGGGCCTGCGCCATATTGTTGAAGGCCACCGCCAGCTCGTTGAGGTCTGCGGTATCCGTCTCGCCCACGTCCACGCGCACGTCCATCTGGCCGTGGGCCATCTGCCGCGCGGCGGCGGTCATCTGCTTGATGGGCTTCATCTGCCGATGTACAATGAACCAGACGACGGGGACCGCCAGCACCATCACCACCAGAACCGCCAGAAAATTGACGCGAATGGCCTCCGCCAGCCGGCGGCTGACCTCCGCCGCAGAGCGGGAGCTGACCAGATAGCGCGTCTGCCCGCCGTCGGCTTGGACGCGGGACACGGCGGTCATCCGCTGCTCGCCGTAGAAGTCGATCTCCTGATCCGGACGGAAGACAGCGCCGCTTTGCGCGGCAGCGTCGAGCAGCGTGCCCGGCAGCGTCGCGCCGAGATGGGCACAGCTTTGCAGCCCGCAGGAGCAGACCAGAACGACGCCGTTCTCATCGCAGACCACGGTATCATTGCCCGTTGCACGGGCGGTGTAGTTGAGCTGAATGCAGAGCTGCTGCCGGCTCTGGAGAGAGTTGGTTCCCAAAAAGGCCGTCATACTGGAGGCGGCAGAGGCGGAGTCCATCACGTCCTCCGCCAGCATATCCACCGTCACCCGCTTATAGAGCAGCTGCCCTGCGGTGCTGAGAATCAACAGTGTGAGAAAAATCAGGCCGACGGTGAGCGTCATCTGCCCGCCAAAGCTTCGCTTCACGGCTTATACCACCTCGAACTTGTAGCCGACGCCCCAGACGGTTTTCAGCGACCACTGATCGGACACGCCCTCTAACTTCTCGCGCAGGCGCTTGATGTGGACGTCCACCGTGCGGGTATCTCCAAAGTAGTCGAAACCCCAGACCTCGTCGAGCAGCTTGTTGCGCTGGTAGACCCGGTTGGGCGTGGAGGCCAGATGATAAAGCAGCTCCATTTCCTTGGGGGGCGTGGGAATCTTCTTGCCGTCTACCGTCAGCTCAAAGGAGTCCATGTCGATGATGAGCTTGTCGAAGACCAGACGTTTGCTGTTCTTCTCGGGTTCCGCCCCCGTGCGGCGCAGAACCGCCTCGATCCGGGCGAGCACCTCCTGCATCTCAAAGGGCTTGGTGATATAGTCGTCCGCGCCCTGCTTGAGTCCGTTCACCTTGTCCTCCGTCTCACCCTTGGCTGTGAGCATAATCACAGGGGTCTTGGACTCGGCGCGGATGGTGCGGCAGACGCCCCAGCCGTCCAGCACCGGGAGCATCAGATCCAGCAGCACCAGATCGGGCTGGAAGCGGCGGAACTGCTCCACGCCCTTGCCCCCGTCGGAGGCAATGGAAACCTCATAGTTTTCTTTCTCCAGATAGAGCCGAAGCAGATCGGCAATGTTGTTGTCGTCCTCTACAATGAGAATCTTCGTTGCCATGACAAGTTCCTCCTCTTCTTGCGGCGTCCGTTTTATTTGTTCTATTATAGCGCAGAGCGGCCCAAATCGGTGAACATTTTGTAAAAACTTCGCGGAGAAAACGAAAACATTGCAATTCCGGCTTTCATCGGCTATAATGGCCCCAGAATCGAAACGGAACGGGAGGGAGCCGCGTGAACAAGCTGCTTTTAGTGGAGGACGACGCCGCCATTGCGAGGAATCTGTCGGATTATTTGCAAGGCGAGGGCTTTTCGGTGCAGACCGCGTTCGGTCAGCGCGAGGCAGAGGCCCTGCTTGCACCGGGGCTCTTCTCACTGGCGCTGGTGGATCTCTCGCTTGCGGACGGAAACGGCTTCGGCGTCTGCGCCGCCGCCAAGCGCCTCGGTCTGCCTGTGATCTTCGTCACGGCCTCGGGCGACGAGGGCTCCGTCGTCGCCGGTCTCGATATGGGCGCGGACGACTACATCGCCAAGCCCTTCCGCCCGAGGGAGCTGGTCTCCCGCGTGCGGAGTGTGCTGCGTCGCTGCGGCAGTCAGAGCGTGATCGCGCTGGGTGCCGTCCGGGTGGACACCGACAAGGCCGTTGTGACGAAAAACGGCGAGGAGGTCGCGCTGTCCGCCCTTGAATACCGCATCTTGCTGACCTTCCTCTCCAACCGGGGACGGGTTCTCACCCGCAGTCGGCTTTTGGAGGAGATTTGGGACGCAGCAGGAGATTATGTAAACGACAACACCCTGACCGTCTACATCAAGCGCCTGCGGGAGAAGCTGGAGGACGACCCGCAGACACCGCGGCTGATTAAGACGGTGCGGGGCATCGGATATCGGGTGGACGAATGAAGGACTGGAAGAATCCCGAGCTGAAGCGGGAGCTTTGGCTGAGCGCGGGGCTTGCCCTGCTGCTGGCGGGCCTGTGTCTGCCGGTTTCCCCGCTCTGTGCGCTGGCGGCGCTGGCCACGGCGCTGATCTACACCCTGCTGCACGCAATCTTTGTCCACCGCCGCTATCGGGCGCTGGAAGCGCTGAGCGCTTCGATTGACCGCATCCTCCACGGGCAGGACGCGCTGTTGGCGGATCAAAATGAGGGCGAGCTGGCGATCCTGCACAGCGAGATTCGCAAGATGACCCTGCGGCTCAAGGAGTCCTCCGATCGCCTTGCGGCGGACAAGCAGGTGTTGGCCCGCGCCATGGCGGACGTCTCGCACCAGCTCCGCACCCCGCTGACCTCGATGAATTTGACGGTCTCCCTGCTGGCACGCGAAGGCGGCGACGAGGCCGTCCGCCTGCGGCTGACGCGGGAACTGAAGCAGGCGCTGGGTCGAATCGACTGGCTGGTAGAGACCCTTTTGAAGCTCTCTCGGCTCGACGCGGGCGTGGTGCAGTTTGAGCCGGAGACGCTGGGCGTCCCGGCGCTGATCGAGCGGGCGGCCCGCGAGCTGCGCATTCCGATGGAGCTGCGCGGTCAGCAGTTGCTTTTCGAGCCTTCGGACGCTGTGCTGACCGTCGATCCGGCGTGGACAGCGGAGGCGCTGGGCAACATTCTCAAAAACTGCATGGAGCACACGCCGGAGGGCGGGACGGTGCGCGTCCGCGCACGGCAGACGCTCATCTTCACCGAGCTGACCGTCACCGACACCGGGCCGGGCTTTGCACCCGACGATCTGCCCCATCTGTTCGAGCGGTTCTACCGCGGCAAGGGGGCGGGAGAGCACAGCGTCGGCATTGGACTGTCCCTCGCACGG
>CACXHI010000154.1 GCA_902767395.1 Oscillospiraceae bacterium | reverse complement strand
TCTATCAGGAGCAGGTGATCGAGATTTTCCGAAAGCTGGGCGGTTATACGCTGGGGCAGGCGGATAATATGCGCCGTGCCATCTCCAAAAAGAAGCAGAACGTCATCGTGCAGGAGCAGCAGGCCTTCGTATACGGCGACCCTGCGCGAGAGATCCCCGGCGCGATTGCCAACGGCGTATCCGAGCAGGCCGCGCAGAAGATTTACAGCGAAATTCTGGACTTTGCAAACTATGCCTTCAACAAAGCGCACGCCGTCTGCTACGCAAAGGTCAGCTATGAGACGGCGTGGCTGAAATGCCACTATCCCCGGCAGTATATGGCGGCCCTGATGACCTCCATGCTTTCCGACACCGAAAAGGTCGCGTGGTATATTTCAGAGTGCAAGGAGCTTGGAATCGGGATTCTTCCGCCGGACGTGAATCGGTCTGAGGACGTGTTCACCGTGGAGGAAGGGGCAATCCGTTTCGGCCTCGGTGCGGTGAAGAACGTCGGACGAGGCCTGATTCGCAAAATGGTCGCGGAGCGGGAGACGAACGGACCGTTTACCGGCATCACTGATTTCTGCAAGCGCCTGCGCGAGACGGAGCTGAACAAGCGCGCGGTGGAAAACCTGATTAAATGCGGCGCAATGGACTGCTTCGGCTACCATCGGAGCCAACTCTTGGCGGTTTACGAATCGGTCATCGGCTGGATCACAACGCAGGAGAAGAAAAATCTGAGCGGTCAGGTCAGTCTCTTTGACAGTCTGGAGGATCATGCGTCTGACATGACGGTTCAGATCCCGGAGATTCCCGAGCAGGATCTGTTTACGATCCTGAACGACGAAAAGCAGACCACGGGGCTCTATATTTCCGGGCATCCAATGGACAAGTACCGTGCCGCCCTGCGAAAGACCGCAGCGGTCCCCATTTTGGAGGTAGCGGGAGAAAACGCCTCCTTCCGCGACGGCGAGATCGTGACGGTCTGCGGGGTTGTGCAGGCCGTTACAACCAAGACCACTCGAAACAACAGTATGATGGCCTACGTGACGCTTGAGGATGATACGGCTACTGTGGAGGTGCTGGTTTTTTCCGCGACGCTGTCCAAATACGAATCGCTTCTGATCCCCGGTGCTGCGGTGGCGTTGGAGGGACGCGTCTCTCTGCGCGACGATAAGCCAACGCAGCTCATTGCGAATCTGGTGATGGACGTTCAGTCGTATGCCGACGCGGGCAAGGGCAAGTACCGGCCAAAGCTGAATTGCGTCCGTCCCTGCGGCAAGCTCTATCTGAAGCTTCCCTCGGAGGACAGCCTGAAATACGCAAAGACGAAGGCCATTCTCAATATGTTCCCCGGCAGCGTACCGGCGATTCTGTACTTTGCCGATACGGGCTGCCGTCGCGGGACAACCTGCGTCCCGGAAACCGTGATGGTAGAGGAGCTGCGCGCGCTTTTGGGCGAGACCTGCGTGGTCGAGAAATAAACGCAGATTTCTTCTTCCGTTCCGCAGTGGCGGCAAAGCTCGAAATCGGCGCGAAAAACCGCAGCCTTTTTAAAAAAAAACGGAAAAAGGGCTACACTTTTTGGAAGCGTTATGGTATAGTATCATGAGAGTGATTTTGAATCGATTCAGGAACGTGATGGGTATGAAACGCTTGGTTCTTGCTTTTCTTTTCTGCGCAATTCTGCTCCTTGCAGGTTGCAGCACCTTACACAGTGACAGCCTCTATGCACTTCCCCAGCGCTCACAGGAGTATCGGGATCTGCAAAACGCGGTGCAGGCCGCGATGGGGAGCGGAAGCTACAGTGCGCCGGTGTCCGGAGCGTACCGGCAGGCCATCCAGCAGGAGGATCTGGACGGCGACGGCGTGAATGAAATCCTCGTCTTTTGTAAAATAGATGGAGGGCATCCGCTTCGCGTCCTGATTTTCCGCCGCACAGAGACGAGCTATGAGATGCTCTGCTCGCTGGAGGGGGACGGAACGGCCTTTGATTCCGTGCAGTATGCCCAGATTGACGGGCAGCCCGGGCAGGAGATTCTGATTTCCCGTCGCATTGGGGAGCAGGTGCAGCCCTTTTTGAGCGTTTATACCATGAACGACCGAACCGCCAAGGAGCTTTTGAGCTCCGGCTATGCGGCTTATTCCGTCGTGGACTTGGACGGCGACGCACGTTCAGACCTGTTTATTCTGCGCGCAAACGCCGAGGGCCCGCGGGCGTATGCGGAGCTCTATCGCTTCCGCGGCGGCGAGCTGCGCAAGGACACCGAGGCAAGCCTTTCGACTGCGGCGGACTCGGTCAAGCGTGTGCTGACCGGCAACGTCGCGCCCAACGTCCCGGCGGTGTTTGTTGCCAGCACCTACGATGAGCGCAATCTGATTACGGACGTCTTTGTTCTACAGGGCAAGGCCTTTGTCAATATCACCCAGAACGCCGAGAGCGGACAGAGCGCGCAAACGGTTCGCAACTATTACGTCTATTCTACGGACATTGACAGCAACGGTGTGATTGAGCTTCCGAAAACGGTTCCGCTTCCCGGGATTGAGGGAGACCCGCAGTCCTACGGACAGTATCGGATCGACTGGTATAATCTGAGTCCGAATGGGGCGCGCACGGAGAATCGGAGCACCTATCACAACTTCTCCGATGGATGGTTTCTTTTCCTGCCGGAGGACTGGACCCAGTCTCTGTGTGTGACCAAACGCAGAGAGGGCGGCCTGACCGGTACAGAGCTGTCCAGAATGGAGAAGGACGGGAGCCGAACCAGTCTGGTGACGATTTACGCTTTTTCCGGCGAGCAGGCGCAGGCGTTGAGTACACAGGACGGACGGGTCCTTCTGACGCAGCGCGGCGAGCTCTGGTATTCGGCGCTGATCTCCGAGTCTGCCGGTTTGGACGCAGATCAGCTTCGGGAGAGATTCAGCTTCATCTCGCCGGATCTTTTCCCCAGCGACGGATGAACGCAGCATTCTTGTATTACTTGTCTTGAGAGGAATATAGCGAAATGAAAAAGGTTTTGATTCTGGAGGATGAGGTCAGTATTCGCAGCTTTGTGGTGATTAATCTTCGCCGCGCGGGCTACGATGCCATTGAAGCCGGAACGGGCGCGGAGGCGCTGGAGAAGCTCCGCGAAAATCCCGATATCGGCGTGGCAATTCTGGATATCATGCTGCCGGATATCGACGGCTTCGAGGTCTGTCGGAACATCCGTGCAACCAATAAGGTCATTGGCATTATCATGCTGACGGCCCGCACGCAGGAGATGGACAAGGTGACCGGTTTGATGACCGGCGCCGACGACTATGTGACCAAGCCCTTCTCTCCTGCGGAGCTGACGGCCCGCATCGACGCGCTCTACCGCCGCATCGGCGGCGACTCGAACACCGACGCAGAGGTGTTGAGTCAGGGAGTCTTCGTACTCAATACGCGCAATCGCACGCTGGAGAAGGATGGCCGCCGTATCAAGCTGACGCAGGTGGAATACGCGATTATGAAGCTGTTTATGCAGAATCCGGGCCGTGCGCTCTCACGGGAGGACATTCTAACCTCCGTCTGGGGGCGGGACTACGACGGCGAGCTGAAGATCGTAGACGTGAATATCCGCCGCCTGCGGATCAAGATTGAGAACGACACAGCCAATCCGACCTTTATCACAACGGTCTGGGGTTTTGGCTATAAATGGGGTGCGTAGGCTTGAAGAACCCGGAGAAGAAACAGACCAAACGGGAGGAAAAGCTGAAAAAGCGCAAGGTTGCCAGCGGCATCCGGCGGCGCTGGTTCAAAAGCATTCTGACCCTGATGGCGGCCATTGTGATCTTGGTCGGCGTGGCCTTTTCCGTTGCCAACGGAATCTATACCTACTCCACCATGCGTTCGAGTCTGGAGGCGGAGGCCAACACGACGGCGGCCTTTCTGCGCAGCTACCTGAATCTGGATTACGAAGAGTGCTACGCCTCCTGTGTCCTTTTGGTGCAGAACTACGCCAACCGAGATCGGCTGGAGCTGCAGTTCGTGGGCAGTAACGGCGAGATTTTTGCCTCCTCCTACGGCCCGTTCGCGGACGAGACCGTGCAAACGGACGACGTTTCGCAGGCAATCCGCACGCAGGATTCCGTCTACTTTGTCGGGCGGAACCCGGCCACCGGAGAGCGGATCATGTCTGTTGCGACTCCAATGATCTATGCCGACGGGAAGGTTGTCGGCGTGCTTCGGTTTGTGACAAGCACGAAAAACGCCGACCGGTTAATCGTGATCGGAATGCTCTTTTCCATTGGGGTTGCCATCGGCGTGCTGCTGCTGGTGTACATGAGCAATCGCATCTACTTCCGCTCCATTCTGATCCCCGTGGCGCAGATTACCGAAACGGCCAAGCGAATTGCCGCCGGCAGCTACGGCGTTCAGATCGAAAAAAAATACGACGATGAAATCGGAGAGCTGGCCGATACCATCAACGACATGTCCAACAAAATCAGCCAGTCCGAGCGGATGCAGTCGGAGTTCGTTTCCTCCGTTTCCCATGAGCTGCGCACGCCGCTCACTGCCATTACAGGCTGGGGGGAAACCCTGATTGAAGGCGACATGAACCCGGAAGAAACCAAGCGCGGCATTACCATCATCCTCCGCGAGGCCAGAAGACTGACCTCCATGGTTGAGGAACTGCTGGAGTTCACCCGCATTCAGGACGGGCGCTTTACCCTGAGCGTGCGCCAATGCGACCTGCGCGCGGACTTTGAGGATATGATCTATATGTATGGCAGTCGGCTGCGTCAGGAGGGGATCACGCTGATCTATGAGGACAACGACGACGAGATCCCCGAAATCTCCTGCGATCCCGAGCGGATGCGGCAGGTCTTCCTGAATATATTGGACAATGCCGCCAAGCACGGCGGCGAGGGAAAGCGGATTACCGCCTCGATGCGGCTGGAGGGGAATCAGATTGTGACCCGGATTCGGGACTTCGGACCCGGCATCCCGGCGGAGGAGCTTCCGCACGTGAAGATGAAGTTTTACAAGGGCAGCTCCAAGGCACGCGGCTCGGGCATCGGTCTTGCGGTCTGCGATCAGATCGTGCAGCTCCACGGCGGCACCTTGACGCTGGAAAACGCCGAGGGTGGCGGAACGATGGTGACTGTCTCGCTGCCTGTGACGCAGTAAAAAATGAGAGGAGGAGGGCTATGAATCATCAGAATGCTTCCTGCCCTGCCAAAGAACAGTTCAAAACTATGATCGGCGGACAAGCGCTGATCGAAGGGATCATGATGCGCGGCCCGGAGAAGCAGGCCGTGGTGGTTCGCAATCCCAAGGAAGGGCTTGTGACCAAAATCGACCCGCTCAAGAAAAAAACCGGGATTCTGACGTGGCCCCTGATTCGGGGAATCGTCAACTTTGGCGGCTCCATGCTCTCGGGCGTAAAATGCCTGATGTGGTCTGCCGAGCAGGCGGACCTCGAGGACGAGGAGGACGCGCCGGAAGAAGAAACGCCGAAGCAGAGGGCAAAGCGGGAAAAGAAAGAGCAAAAAGGCACGTCCAAGCTGGAAAGCTGGCTGGAAAAGCAGATGGGCAGCGAGAAATTCATGTCGGTGTTGATTGCGTTTTCCCTGATTCTCGGCTTTGGATTTTCCCTGCTGCTCTTTTTCCTTCTCCCCATTGAGCTCGGAAATCTCTTTCAGCGGTTGACCGACTGCGGCGTTCTGCTGCAGCATCTGATTGAGGGCGTTCTCCGCATTTCAATCTTTTTGGCGTACATGATCGGGATTTCCAGGCTGAAGGATATGCGCCGGGTCTTTTCCTATCACGGGGCGGAGCATAAGACCATTCGCTGCTATGAGGCAAAGCTCCCGCTGACGGTGGAAAACGTCCGAAAAATGACCCGCAAGCATCCTCGCTGCGGGACCAGCTTTCTGTTCGTGGTCATGGCGCTGTCCATTCTGCTGTTCACCGTTTTGACGGTCATTCTGAACAGCCTGATTCCCGGTCTGGCGGCCCTTCGGGCGGACAACCGCCTGATCTACAATTTGCTCACCATGGCGATCAAGATTTTTGTCATGCTCCCTCTGGTCGTCTCGATCAGCTATGAGATCAACCGCCTTGTGGGACGGCACGACAACCGCTTTACCCGGCTTCTGACGGCGCCGGGCATGTGGTTCCAGAATTTCACGACCAACGAGCCGGACGACTCCATGATCGAGGTTGCAATCAAAGCCCTGGAGCTGGTGCTGCCCGAGCAGGAGGGCGCGGATCGATGGTAAAGACCTATGCCGAGCTCTATCTCGACGCCCGCAAGGCGCTCTTGCCCGTCGAGGGCATGTACGCGGGCAACATTGCGCGGGAGCTGGTGTGCGCCGCCTCCGGCAAGACGCAGGAGCGGCTCATTGTGGATCGGGATCTCTACGCCTCGGAGGAAATCTGTCTGCGGGTAGAGAACTTCGTCCGCCGGCATCTGACCGGGGAGCCGACCGCC
>CACXHI010000153.1 GCA_902767395.1 Oscillospiraceae bacterium | reverse complement strand
GGGCGTTGAGGGGACCGCATCGAGCACAGAGGTCATCCGGGCAGTCGAGAAGGCAGGCTACGGCGCTTCCCTGCAAGGTTCAGGGAAGAAAAACGCAGCGCATACGGACGATCAACTCGCTGACGCCGAAATGCCGAAGCTGCGAAGGCGCTTGATTGCTTCCGTCGCTTTTCTGCTCGTTCTGATGTATATCACAATGGGGCATAATATGCTCTCGTGGTGGGTACCGCCGTATTTTGAGCACAACCATCTGGGATTGACACTGCTTCAGCTCCTGCTGTCGGCGGCCGTCCTTGTAATCAACCAAAAGTTCTTTGTGAGCGGTGTCAAGGCGCTGATTGCCCGCGCACCGAATATGGATACGTTGGTCTCCCTCGGCTCCGCCGCGTCGTTCTCGTGGAGCGCATATATCTTCTTCAAAATGACGTATATGGTCACGCAGGGCGTCGACAATATGGCGCTGATGGACCTTTATCACGACCAGTTGTATTTTGAATCCGCCGCCATGATCCCGGCGCTGATCACCGTGGGAAAGCTGTTAGAGTCCATCTCTAAGGGCAAAACCACAAGCGCCCTGAAGAATCTGATCCAATTAAAGCCCAAGAAGGCGCGCCTCATCCGCGACGGCGAGGAAGCAGAAGTCGATATCGACGAGGTTCGTCCCGGCGATATCTTCATCGTCAAGCCCGGCGACGCCATACCGGTGGACGGTATCGTGGTGGAGGGAGAAAGCGCCATCGACGAAAGCACCCTCACCGGTGAATCGGTGCCGGTGGACAAAATCGCGGGAGACCGGGTAAGCGCGGCAACCATCAACCGCTCCGGGTATCTGAAATGTCGGGCGACAAGGGTCGGCGAGGATACGGCGATCAGCCAGATCATTAAAATGGTATCCGACGCCGCCGCAACAAAGGCGCCCATCGCTCGAATCGCTGACCGCGTGTCCGGTGTGTTTGTTCCCGTCGTCATTGCGCTTTCGGTGCTGGTGATAGCCGGGTGGCTCATTTTCGGAGCCGAGGTCGGTGACGCGGTTGCGCGGGGCATTTGCGTGCTGGTCATCTCATGCCCCTGCGCCCTCGGACTTGCTACGCCCGTCGCGGTCATGGTCGGTAACGGTCTCGGCGCAAAAAACGGCATTCTCATCAAAACCGGAGAAGCACTGGAGGCCGTCGGAAAGATCGACACGGTGGTGCTGGACAAAACCGGGACCGTAACCGAGGGGGTTCCGGTGGTGACCGACATGATTCCTGCCGAGGGCGTTGCCGCAGAGGAACTATTGGCCGTTGCCGTCGCACTGGAGACAAAAAGCGAGCATCCGCTGGCCAGAGCGATCGTCTCTGCGGGCGAAAAGCGCGGTATGACCGTCAAGGAAGTAAGCGGATTTAAGGCCCTGCCCGGAAACGGAATCGAGGCGGAGCTTGACGGCTCCCATTTGGCAGCCGGAAGTAAAAAATACATTGAAAGCATCCTCCGAACCAATGACGACTTGTTCTTCGCCGGAGATTCTCTCGCGGAAGCCGGAAAGACCCCGCTCTATTTTGCAAGAGATCAAAAGCTGGTCGGCATGATTGCGGTTGCGGACGTAATCAAGCAGTCTTCCCCCGCAGCGATCCGTCACCTGAAAAAGCTCGGAGTGCGTGTGGTCATGCTGACAGGAGACAACGAGAAAACGGCGAACCATATCGCCGCAGAGGCCGGCGTTGACGAGGTCATCGCAAACGTTCTGCCAGACGAAAAGGAGGCGCACGTTCGCACGCTCCAAGCAGGCGGCAAGGTGGCTATGGTGGGCGACGGAATCAACGACGCACCGGCGCTTACCAGAGCTGACGTCGGCGTCGCAATCGGCGCAGGAACTGACGTTGCCATCGAAAGCGCGTCCATTGTGCTGATGAACAGCGATTTAGAGGACGTTGCCGCCTGCGTGCGGCTGGGGCGCGGAACACTGCGCAACATTCACGAAAATCTGTTTTGGGCGTTCTTCTACAACCTCATCTGCATCCCGCTTGCCGCAGGGCTCTTCGGGCTGAAAATGGATCCGATGTACGGGGCGGCAGCAATGAGCCTGTCAAGCGTAACGGTCTGCCTCAATGCCCTTCGACTCAATTTACTGAAGATCCGCGACGATTCCCACGACAGGCCAAAGCGGAAAAAAGGCAAGGGATATTCACCTGTGAAAAGCAATCCACACGCCGTTCTGCTCTCTGTCAAGGGTATGATGTGCCCGCACTGCGAGGCGACGGTCAGAGGGGCGCTTGAGGCACTCGATTTTGTAAAAAAGGCGCAGGCCGATCACACCATGGGCACGGTAGTCGTCGAGCTTTCGGGCGAATTCGACGAGAGCGCTGTGAAATCAGCCATAGAAAATCAAGGTTACGTTTACGGAGGTACCAAATGAAACGAATGAATTGGATTTCTTTCGCACTTGCAATCATCACGGTATGCGTGCTTTTATCAGCCTGTTCAAGCAGCGATCAGCCGACAGGAGAAAAACCGCGTTCCACGATCAATTATGAAAAATACACAGAATTACAGCCAAATGATAACCGTACGGTGACAATCCCCACCGAAGGCATTCCGGAAACGGCAACATTCTTCAACTATGACGTCGACGGTGTGACAGTGCAGCTCGTTGCGCTGCGGGACCAGAACAACGGCGTGCATATCGCCTTCAACACCTGCCAGAGCTGTTCTCCTTCTCCGAAAGCGTACTATCAGCAGAGCGGCGACGTTCTTCAGTGTACGAACTGTGGGTTCACCTTTACACCCGAGGAGGTCGGCATCAAGGCAGGCGGATGCAATCCGTGGCCGATTGACGGCGTTTCCACAGACGACGATGAGATCACGATTCCGGTTTCATCCCTTGAGGCCATGAAATCCACCTTCGCAAATTGGGCCGGACCCGTCAAATAAGGAGACGAATATGCTGAATCAGTTTTCCAGAACACAGCTATGTTGTGGACGCCGTGGATACCGTGTCGGCAAAGCTTGCGCTGGTTATGCAGGCGCAAAATCACAACGTTCCGATCATCAGCTGCATGGGTGCGGGCAACAAGCTCGATGGCAGTCAGTTCCGTGTCGCGGATATTTACGAAACCCGGATGTGTCCGCTTGCCAAGGTGATGCGGCACGAGCTTCGGAAGCGCGGAGTGAAAAAGCTAAAGGTCGTTTATTCGGAAGAACAGCCAACCAGGCCAATTGATGATTTGTCGATCAGCTGTCGGACGCACTGTATCTGCCCTCCCGGAGCAAAGTACAAATGCACCGAACGGCGAGATATTCCGGGCAGCGTCGCCTTCGTTCCCTCCATTGCGGGACTGCTGATTGCGGGGGAGGTTGTCAAGGATTTGACGGGAAACAGGGCGCTGTAAGCATTTTCCCGAACACACACGGAGCAGGGGGACGACCCTTTTGCGCAGCGAACCGCGCTGATAAGCCGGTGCCGAGCTCAAAAGGGTCGTCCCCTTGTATTCTCCCCGTGCGTCCAATTTGAACAATCTGTAAACTATGTCCGCTGGGGCTGCGGGATAAAGTTCCATTAAGGTTTCCATGGCAAACTAAGGGCGGAAATCAATCTGAGAAGGGAGTTTTGCCGATGAACCCGACAAGAATTGCGCTGATTCCGGCCTATGAGCCGGACGAGCGCCTGACGGCGCTTGCCTCACAGATGCACGGACGCGGGTTTCTGGTTCTGATTGTGGACGACGGCAGCGGTGCGGATTACGCAGCGATTTTTGCCGCTGCCGGGGAATTTGCCACGGTGCTGCGCCATGCACAAAACTGCGGCAAGGGCGCGGCCATCAAAACCGGGCTCGCATGGATCACGGAAACCTGCTGCGGCCCTTTCTCCGTTGTGACAATGGATGCCGACGGGCAGCATTTGGCGGAGGACGCGGAGAGAATCTGCGCGGCGGCCGAGGCTGCGCCCGGCGCCTTGATCCTCGGCGGACGCCGTTTTGAAGGGGACGTTCCCCTGCGCAGCCGCTTCGGCAACGGC
>CACXHI010000152.1 GCA_902767395.1 Oscillospiraceae bacterium | reverse complement strand
AGGAAAACTGGCGCGACAGCGATTTCCTGATCCGCAATTTCGGTTACACGGACTGACGCGCCTGAATAATTCTGCCTTCTGTAGCAAACCCTATTCCTATGGAAACATGGGAGGTGCGGTTTATGGAAGATCCAATCATGCTTTGGAGAGCTTTTGAACGTTCCGGGGACCCGGAAATCTATTTGCAATACCGACGGGTCGCCTCCGATCTGTCGATTGCCAATCTACGGAGAAGTCATGTATATCAAAACAGAGGGGATCGTCCTTCGGGAGATCGAGATCAACGAAGCAGACAAGCTGCTGGACATTCTGTCCAAGGATAGGGGACTTCTGACCGTCAAGGCCAGAGGCGTCCGGCGGGCGAGCTCCCCGCTGAAAAGCGCCTGCCAGCTTTTGACCCTCTCGGAATTCACGCTGCAGGAGTATCGGGGCAAGCTCTCTGTGCAGGAGGCCCATTCACTGGAGCAGTTTCGGGCGCTGCGCGACCGGATCGAGCTTCTTGCGCTCGGCTCCTATTTCGCTCAGGCTACCGGAGTTGTGGCGCAGGAGGACGCGCCGAATCCGGCGTTGCTTTCCCTGCTCTGCAATGCGCTCTATGCGCTGAGCCGGCTGGCCAAGCCGCCGCAGCTGGTCAAGCCGGCGTTTGAGCTTCGGCTTGCCTGCCTCGCCGGCTTTGCCCCCGATCTCTCTGCCTGTGCACGCTGTGGCAGCGAAACCCCAGACCGGTTTGATCTCTCACACGGTCTGGTCTGTTGTGAAGCCTGCAAATCTGCCGACGACGGGATTCGGATGCCGCTGACGGCCGGGATGCTGGTCGCCATGCGGTATCTGGTCTGGTGCGAGCCCAAAAAGCTGTTTTCCTTCCGCATGGAGGAGGAAAGCCTGCGGATGCTCTCCTCCGTCACAGAGGCCTATCTGATGACGCAGCTCGAGCACAGCTTTTATACCTTGGATTTTTACAAATCCCTGTTGCAATATGGAGAAATGAAATGACGGAATTATATCAAAAATCCCTTCAAAAACTGGAGCTTGACCGCATTCTGGAGCTGCTTGCACAGAGTGCCGTCAGTTCGGAGGCCAAGGCCCGGTGCCGTGCCCTCACCCCGATTTCGGACCGGGAAGACGTCTTGGCCCTCCAGCTCCAGACCTCGGATGCGTGCAGACTGATTGATCTGCGCTCCGCCCCTGCCTTTCAGGATGTGCAGGACGTGCGTCCAAGTCTGGATCGGGCCGATCGGGGCGGAAGCTTGAACCCCAAGGAGCTTCTGCAAATCGCCGGCGTGCTTCGTTGCGCCAGAAGCGCCAAGGAATACTACGACGGCGCCTGCGCCAACACCTCGTTGGACTGGATGTTTGCAGCCCTGACGCCGAATCGGTACTTAGAGGAACGAATCTTCGGCGCGATTCTCTCTGAGGAGGAAATTGCAGATGCCGCCAGCGCTGAGCTTGCTGATATCCGTCGGCACATGCGGATTCAGAGCGCAAAAATCAAGGAGAGTCTGCAAAAGCTGATTTCCTCGCCGACTTACGCCAAGTTCCTGCGCGACCCGATCATCACGCTGCGGCAGGATCGCTATGTGGTTCCGGTCAAGGCGGAGTTCAAAAACGAGATTCCCGGACTGATCCACGACGTCAGCTCCAGCGGTTCGACCTTTTTTGTGGAGCCGATGTCCTCGGTCAACGCGAACAACGCGCTGCGGGAGCTGCTGCTGAAGGAGAAGAAGGAAATCGAACGGATTCTGGCGGAGCTGTCCGCAGAGGCAGCTGCCCACCGGGAGACGATTTCCGAGGATTACCGTCTGCTTGTGGAGCTGGACGTGATCTTTGCCAGAGCCAAGCTCTCCTTCCGCATGAAGGCCGTTGCCCCCGAGATTCGAGACGACGGACAGTTGGAGCTGCTGCAAGCGCGGCATCCTCTGATCGATCCCAAGCTCGTTGTTCCCGTGTCCGTGCGGCTTGGCAAGGATTTTGACACGCTGATTATCACCGGCCCCAACACCGGCGGCAAAACCGTCACGCTGAAAACCGTCGGCCTTTTGACGCTGATGGCGGAATGCGGCCTGCATATTCCGGCCGGTGACGGCAGCAAGGTCTCTGTGTTTGAGCAGGTGCTTGCGGATATCGGTGACGAGCAGAGCATCGAGCAGAGCCTTTCCACCTTCTCCGCCCACATGCGTAATATCGTGCAGGTCGTGGAGCAGTGCAATGAGCGCTCTCTGGTGCTGTTTGATGAGCTTGGCGCGGGAACCGATCCCGCCGAGGGCGCGGCGCTTGCGATTGCCCTGATTGAATTCTGCCGCTCGCGGGGCAGCCGCGTCGCGGCCACGACGCACTATGCTGAGTTGAAGGTCTACGCCATGCGCAGCGAGGGCGTGACGAACGCTGCCTGTGAGTTTGACGTCGAGACGCTGAAGCCAACCTACCGACTCCTGATTGGTTTGCCGGGGAAGTCCAACGCCTTTGCGATTTCCCGTCGGCTCGGTCTGCCGGAGGAAATCATCTCCGCTGCCCGCAACACCGTCAGCCAGAACGATCTGGACTTTGAAGAGGTGCTTGATCAGTTGGAGCAGCAGAGGCAGCAGATGGAGGCCGCCCGGATCGAGGCGGAGCGTTTGCAGCAGGAGACGCTCAAGACCCGCCAAAAATCGGAGGAGTATTACGCGCAGATCAAGAAGGAAAAGGAGCGGGCCGAGGCACAGGCCAGACGGGAAGCGCAGATGATTCTCAGCGAGGCCAGACGGACGGCGAACGCAGTCTACGAAGAGCTGAAGGCCCTGCGCAAGCAGATGAAGGACGCCGCCGACGTACAGGGCGTAAATGCACGGCAGGCGGAGCTGCGCCGTCAGCTCAACGAGGCGGAGGGCAAGCTTGGCCCGCAGAAGGAGGCAGTCTCCCGACCCAAGCCCAGCCGCGAAATTCGCGTGGGCGACACGGTGGAGCTGTTAAAGCTCGGGACGAAGGCCACGGTGCTGGCCATCAACAAGGATGGAACCTATCAGCTTCAGGCCGGCATCATGAAGGTCAACGTGAAGCCGGACGAGGTGTATCTTCTGGAGAACGAGCAGACTGAGGTGAAGCGCTTTATCGACAAGACACGGAAGGAATTCAAAAATGTCGCGCAGTCTCCGGAGCTGGATCTGCGGGGCATGGATGCGCTGGAGGCCTCTGCAGTTCTGACCATCTTCCTCGATAACGCGTTTATGGCAAATCTCACGCAGGTCCGGATCATTCACGGAAAGGGGACCGGCGTGCTCCGTAAAACCGTTCATGAGGAGCTTCGACACAACAAGCATGTGAAGAAATTCCGCCTTGGCGTGTACGGAGAAGGGGAAGACGGGGTTACAATTGCTGAGCTTGCATAATCTCAAATCATATTCTTGCATATTGTTTGTATGTTTTGTGCATTTTTTAGATTTCGCTTGACAATTTGTGCGGAAACGTGTATATTGTGATTGCTTAATCGGGCGTGTACGCTCATGCAAAGAGGTGAGAAGATGTACAATATGACAACTGTTGTAACATGTGCTTCCGGACTGCATAACAAGCAGGCCACCTACTT
>CACXHI010000151.1 GCA_902767395.1 Oscillospiraceae bacterium | reverse complement strand
AGCAGGAATCCGGCGTCGTCACAACGCCGGATTCCTGCTTTTCATGTTTGGCTACAGAGTTTCTTATTCTCATTAGCGGGGATCAACGCCAATATAGAATTCACCCGTCTCCCCGTCAAATTTAGGATAAGCTAACGTAGAGGAAGCAATCGTGCCGTATTCGCCGAGGGTCGTCGTCTCGTCTGAGAAAAACTTTACAACTTTCGTATTCAGATCCACCAACACCCAGTAGTAAGAAACGTCGTCTTCGATCCATGAGGCGAGTCCGCCGATTTCGTACACAAACGCATAGCGCCCGTCTGCGGTCTTTTCGATCCATCTTACCGTAGACCCTACGGATTCTCCCTTTTGATAGATTAGGCCGTAAGGACTTTCCACGCCAAAGTCGATCCCGTACTGCTCCATCAATTCTTCCGCTGTGAGATACACATAGGTCGTACCGTTCAGAACCGCCGATCCGCTCTGCTGCAATGCCTGCAGTTCCGATTCCGAGATCGTCAGTTTACCTGCGCGCTTGAGCAAGCCCATACCATTGTCGCTTCTCTTTGCGATTCCGCAGAAACGAAGTTCTGCAAGATCCTCTGTCGCTGCGCGAGCGACCATCTGCCGCAGCTCGTCCAGAGAAAGCGTGGGCGTCTCGTGCTGCGCATCGAAGAATTCCAGAACCGTCTGATCTTCCACCGTGTCGGAGAGGGCCTGCTCTGAAAGCTTCCGAAGCGTAATTCCTCTCTCTGTACGGGTGACGGAATACGATACGGAGTTGGTCTTCTCCGGCATGTTTGCGGCAGAGGGATAGTAGTCGTCCGGTCTGTCCCATACGCTGTACGGGCTGTCCCAAAGCGTAAGCTGCAGTTGGTTGTTGTCGCCAACCTGCCAGAGTCCGTCATAATCGACGTTAAATTCTGAGAAGGCAGCGCCCTCTTGAAGCCACAGGCTCCCGTTTTCATAGAAGTGGATGCGAAGATCAACCCACCGATCGTTCTTCAGGATCAGCGTATCCCACGCTGCATTGGAGGCACAGAGGTATGCAAATTGGGCGGGAACCTGAAACGCCGGGGCTTCGTTGGATTTGGAGGGAGTCGTCGGCTGCTCTGAGGGCTTGGTCGGCTCCGCCGGCTTGGTTGTCTCGGTCGGCTTTGTCGGCTCCTGCGTCGCCTCCGCGGTCTGCGCTGTCGCAGCCGTCTCCGTCGTTCCCAGCGTCTCCGACGGGTTCACGCTTTCCTCCGTCTCGCGCAGGGCCGTCACCGTTTCGGCCGTAGAATCGGTCGCTTCAAGTCGAACGTAGGAGGAGGCCGTTGGCTGATAATCGCCGCCATTTGACGCTCCGGCGTTCAGAAGTGATTTGGCGCCGAAGAACACACCGCCCGCAAGCGCAATTCCCAGTGCGGCACCTGCAATTTTCCCCGCCGTTGTGAGGAAAAAGCTCGTTCCCATCGGCTTTGCGGTGATGGAAACAGCTTTGCCGCCAAGCTCGGCAGTTTTTTCCAAAACACAGCTCATCATCTTCGTCTGCATGGCCTTGGCAGGCTCCGTGCGGTGAAGCAGGGTAAATACGAAGGCCAGCGGGGTCAGACCGTAGAGCTTGACGCCCTGCTGCTCCAGAGCGCGAACCTCCGCCTCCACCTTTTTCCGTCCGCGGAAAAGCTGGGTCTTCACCGTTCCCTGCGACAGATGCAGCAGGTCTGCGATTTCTTTGACGCTCAAATCCTCATAATAGCGCATACCGAGGATCATCAATTGCTGTTCGGGAAGGCCTGCCATGATCTCATGGACAAGTCGCGACGTTTCCTTCTGATCCAGCGCAAGCTCCGGCTGAATCTCGACCCGCTCATCGGGGAGCTCCGGCATTTCGCTGTCCTCGTCGCTCAGCTCGGTAAAGGTCAGGGGGACGCGCTTCGCCATCTTTGTTGCCGTGACGTTCACGGCAATCTGTCGCAGCCAGCTCAAAAAGGCCTGATTGGATTTGAGCTTATCCAGACTGCGAAAGGCGCGGAGGTAGGTATCCTGATGGATGTCCCAGACCAGATCCTCGTCCTTGACCATGGCCCGGATCGTGCGATAGAGTTCTGTGCTGGTCTGCTGGTAGAGGTCGGTAAAGGCATTCTGATCCCCCGCCTTGGCCCGCTCCACCAGATCAGGGGAAATCGCGGCGCGCGGATTCTTTTTCGTTTCGTTCTGTTTCATTTCGACGTTCCCTTCTTCTCGTTTTGATTGATGATATCACAGGATTCTTGTTGTGGCCACAGAAGATTTCTTTTTTGTTTGGAATTGCCGGAAGACAACTGCCGCAGAATCACGGCCATTTCATCGTCGAGCTGCTGCGGATCCGGCGAAAAGTGGCAATCCACCAGCTTTCTATACAGAACCGCGAAGCTTGTCTGTTTCGGCATGGCGCTCTCTCCTCTCGTGTCCGTCTGCCTATAAGACCGACGCGATCATCAATTGGTTGACAAGAGAAAAAAGATTTTTAGAAACAAAAACAAAAATGGCAACACTGCTCAAGTGAACACTGTTGCCATTTCATTGCATCATAGAACGGGGAAATCAGAAGCCTCTTCTCTTGTT
>CACXHI010000150.1 GCA_902767395.1 Oscillospiraceae bacterium | reverse complement strand
TTCGCTCTCGTAGCCTGCTTGCTTTCTAAAATGCCTCTCTGCGGTTCAAACCTTTGCCGTTCCTCTGTTCATCTGCGGAAACTCAAGGGAAAAGAAAACCAGTGAAACAATTTGGGATGACCTTAAATCAATCATGTGGAGAAAAAACTACCTGTTTGGGTAGTTGCAAAGGGAAGAATCATAAGGTATAATCAACATAAATCGACAGGCTTGTCTTTGACGGGGGGAGGGGAGGTGCGCGCTTTGCAGCATCGGCGTGAAATCATCATCCTGATCGTCTGCTTTCTGGTGCTGTCCGTGCTTTCTGTCGCGCGGCAGTTCTGGCTTCATGCAGGCGGGATGCAGTTTACTCCGGTCGAAGCGACGGTCATTTTCTCCGTCTACGCCGCATTGCTGAACGTCTGGTGGGGGTCCATCCGATCCCGTGTTGCGCAAAAGCCGGTTCGGCGCTTTCTGACGGTTGGGCACTGGTTGACAGTTGCGTGGTTTGTCGTGCGCCTTTTGCAAAACGGCATCGTTCCCGGGGCGGAGCGTTACGGCAGATTCTCCGGCTACCTGCTTGCGGTTCCGGTGGTCTACGGTTTTTTGATGAACTTCTATGCCTCACTCCTGCTTGGGAAAGCGGACGATGCGCGTCTCGACCGCCGCTGGTACGTTCTTCTTATACCGACCACGCTGATTGTGATCGGTTATTTGACGAACAATTATCATTCCTTTATGAATACGGAAGTTCCCGTTGACGCCGGGGCAAGCAACCGCTACAGAGTGAATATCGGTTCCGTTCTGACGGGGGCTTGGATTGTTGCGATGGAGCTTCTGAAAATCGTCAACGTCATGCGTAGCGGAAGACACATTTCAAACAGCTTCCTGAAGCTGCTTCCGATTCTGGAGCTGGTTCTGTTGATTGCCTACACGGCTCCGTATGTTGCGATTGACTTCGCTCCGCCGAAGGTGGAGTTTATCGAGTATACTGCCGGTCTGTTCTTCTATGAGATTCTTGTCTGGGAAACCTGTATTCTGATCGGGGTGCTTCCGGTCAACACGGATTACCGTGAAATCTTTCATCGCTCCGATATCGGGATGCAGATTTTGCATCCCGACGGGGAGGTGTTTGTGCAATCAAAGGCCGCCTATCCGCTCGATGCGAAGCTGCTTCAGCACTTGAAGCAGGACAAGACGGTTGTGCTCCCCGACGGGATGACGCTTCAAATCATGCCGATGAAGGACGGGGATACGGTGTTCCACAGCGATACCCGTGAGGTACAACGACTGGCCGAGGAACTGCAGGAGAAGAAGGCCTCCTTGGAGAGCAAAGGCGTATGTCTGCGGGAGGAGCTTGCAACGCGGCGGGCGCTGCGCCATATCCGGGAAAAGCAGAGACTCTTTTCGATCGTCTTTGCGCAGACAGAGGCAGATCGGCAGGAGATTATGAAGGTCTTGCAGGCAATGCGTGTGGAGCTTGCGGAACAGGCAGAGCAATCCGATTCGGATGCAGTCAGAGACCTACTGGATCAGTTCTGTCGGATTGCCTTGGAGATTAAGACGAAGGGCAATCAGATTCTCGAACAGGAATATCAAAATGAGGCGGATCATGAAGCTTGAATCGTCCTACTTTCCCGAGCTTGGGATTTTGACAGCGCTCGCGGCGCTGTATCTCACGTTTTTTTACAGCGCGTCGCTGCGACTGCGACGACGCAGGGACGTTCGGAGTGCGCTTTTTCTGCTCCTTGGCTCCGTGCTCCAGCTCGCAAATCTGGCGGCGGTGATCACGGTGTTTAATCTGCGTCACGGTGCGGCAGATACGGTATGGAATGCGGTTCCTCCGTCCCCGGAGACGCGGCGGTTTCTTTGGATGGAGCTTTTTCTGTCCGGGGGCTTTCTGGCTGCGGCGGCAGCGGTGCTTGCGGACAACCGAAAGGCGGCCCGCGCACTGACAAATGACAGCATTGCAGAGGCCATTATGAACCTCTCGAGCGGCCTGTGCTTCGCAGCCGCGGACGGGCGGATTGTTTTGGCGAACACGTTGATCCGCAATCAGGTGTTTCGCCTGACCGGAAGGCCGCTAACGGATGCAAACGAGGCGTGGGAGCGGTTGACCAGCGTGTCGCCCGAACCGGACGGCAAACGCCCGGACAGCATTTTTCTGCTGGAGGCGGACACAAGCTGGATGTTCCACCGAAAAGTCCTTGAGATTGCGGGCGAGCGGTATCAACAGATTTTCAGCGACGATATTTCCGAACGTGTCAGGCTAATTGAGGCGCTTCGCGCGGTCAACGAAGAGATCGCGCAGCAGAACAAACGCACAAGAGGCCTCATTGCGGAGATCATAATCAAAAAATCCGAAGAAGAGATTCTTGAAATGCAGCACCAAATCCACCATGAGGTCGGGCAGTGTATTGTGACGGCCAAAATGTGTCTGAACGAAGCGCCGGACCGAGAAAAGCTGCTGGAGCTGATTCAGAACTGGGAGCGAACCTTCCGCTTCCGCCCTGATGCGCCGGAGCCCCAAAGTGGCGCAGAGCGCGAGCAGGAGATTTGTAAGTCGGCGGAGTTTATGGGGTGCAGCGTGTATTTTCGCGGCTTGCGGCCGCGGTCAGAGTCCAACTATCGGCTCTATCTGTCCGCCGTGCGGGAGGCGCTGACAAACGCGGTACGCCACGCAAAGGCCAAGGCGGTTTATATTGACGGCGCGCAGGAGGGGCAGGAGCTGATTGTTGTGATTTCAGATGACAGCGGAGTCAAGGTCGATCATCTGTCCGAGGGCGTTGGGCTTGGCGTTCTGAGAAAAAAGCTGGAGGCGGCTGGAATTCGGATGGACGTCGATATTACAGACGGGGTTCGTCTTTTGCTTGCCTTCCCCAATGAGGTAAAAAATGATAAGAGTTGTAATTGTTGATGATTATAAGCATACCCGGGAGCGGTGCGCACAGCTCATCCGGGAAAGCGGGCAATTTGAGATTGTGGGAGAATTTGCAAATGCTTCCAATGTGGAGATCCCCTGCATTTCCGGAAAAGTCGATTTGATCCTGATGGACGTCTGCACGGCGGACGGAGAGTCCGGCCTGAAAATGGCGGAAAAGCTGAAGCCGCAGTATCCGGCTGTGAAGATCCTGATTATGACCTCCATGCCGGAGCGCTCCTTTGTTT
>CACXHI010000149.1 GCA_902767395.1 Oscillospiraceae bacterium | reverse complement strand
TAGAGCTTCGCGTTCGCGTGAGCGGCCTTGCCGAACTGCACGTCGTTGTTGCCGGAGGCGGTCGTCCACATGTCGAGGAAGCAGATGGGGTCGTTGTAGTCGGCCAGCCAGCCGTTTCGGGCGATGAAGTAATCGCCGCTCTTACTGGTGTTCAGGAAGGTGTTCCACTCCTGGTTCTCCATGTTCATGGTGATGCCAACGCTGGCAAGCTGCGCCTGCAGATACTCGCCAATGGCCTTGTGGCCCTCGGAGGTGTTGTACAGATAGGTCATGGTGGGGAAGTTGGTGAACTTCGTGCCGTCGAACTCGTAGTACTTCTTCAGCGTCTCGATCGCGGAATTGAAGTTGCTCTCGATGGCGTCCGTGCCGACGTTGTAGTAGCCGTCAAAGCCGTCGTTGTGACCGGCGGTCTTGTAGAACTCGGTGCCGTCGGGGTTGGTCATGCCCATCGCAACGAAGGAGGAGGCGGGAACCTGTCCGGCCTGGCCGATCTTCTCCACGATGTAGTTGCGGTCGAACAGCAGGCTGATGGCGTTGCGGATCTCCGCGCGGGCGGCCTCAGCCTCGTCGCCGGTCAGGGTCGTGCCCTCGGGAAGGATGTCCTTGTTGATGTTCCAGCAGACGTAGTAGGTGCCGATCTGGCCGACAACCTTGAACTCGTCGGGATAGGCTTCCTTCATGGCGGGGATCTCATTGGTGGGAACGTCGTCGATCAGCTTCCACGTGCCGTTCTTGAAGTTGGCGACCATGTTGTTGGAGTCGTCGGACAGATAGAACTCGATCTGGTCCATCTTGATCTTGTCGGCGTCCACGTAGTTGGGGTTCTTCTCCAGCGTAATGACGCTGTTGTGATCCCAGGACTTCATGGTGTAAGCGCCGTTGGAGATATAGGTGGAGGGATCGGTTGCCCACTTCTCGTTGGAAACGACGTCCTCACGCACGGGGAGGTAGGTAGGGAAGGCAAGCAGCTCGTTCCAGTAGGACACGGCGTTGGACAGGGTGACCTCGAGGGTCTTGTTGTCGATGGCCTTGACGTTCAGAGAGTCCGTGCCGTAGCCGTCCACGACCTCGAACATGTAGCCGTAGTCGGCGCCGAGGGCGTCAGAGGCGGCGCGCTGCCAGGCAAAAGCGAAATCCTTGGCAGTGACGTCCTGACCGTCGGACCACTTCAGACCGTCGCGCAGGGTGTAGGTGTAGGTCACGGTGCCGTCTTCGTTGACGACGCCCTCCACCAGCTCCTTGGCACAGTCGGGGGCGATGACGAGCTTGCCGCTGTCGTCCTGCGTCCACTTGGCAAGGCCGGCGAAGAGGTGGCTGATGAGGGTAGCGCCGTCTACGGCGGAGTTCAGAGCCGGATCGAGGGTATCAGGCTCGGAGGAGAGGCAGACCGCGATGCTGGAGTTGCCGGTGGAGCCGCTGCCGCTTTCGCTGCAGGCGACGAGGGCAAACATCATGGTCAGCGCGAGGAGCAATGCAATGATCTTTTTCATGTGGTACTTCCTTTCCTTTTATTCTTCAAAAAATGCGGGAATCCGCATATTCTGAACGGGACTTACAGCTCGTTGACCCGGTGACAGGCAACGAAGTGACCGGGCTCGACCTCCCGGAATTCCGGCATGGACTCGGCGCAGCACGGCGCGGCGTGGGGGCAGCGCGTGCGGAAGGGGCAGCCGGAGGGGGCGTTGAGCGGGCTGGGAATGTCGCCGGAAAGCGCGATCCGGCGATTCGCTCTGGCAATCTTGGGGTCGGGCTGCGGTACGGCGGACATCAGAGAGCGGGTGTAGGGGTGCAGGGGCTGGTCGTAGATCACGGCGGCGTCGGCCAGCTCGACCATCTTGCCCAGATACATGACGGCAATGCGGTCGCTGATATGCCGAACCACCAGAATATCGTGAGCGATGAAGAGATAGGTCAGACCCATCTGCTCTTGAAGCTCCACGAACATGTTGATGACCTGTGCCTGAATGGATACGTCCAGTGCGGACACCGGCTCGTCGCAGACGATGAAATCCGGGCGCAGGGCCAGTGCGCGGGCAATGCCGATGCGCTGGCGCTGGCCGCCGGAGAACTCATGGGCATAGCGGGAGGCGTGCTCGCTGTTCAGACCCACGCGGTCCATCAGCTCTAAAATCCGTTCCTGCCGCTCGGCCTTGCTCCGATACATCTTGTGGATATCCAACGGCTCTCCAATGATGTCGGAGACCGTCATGCGGGGATTCAGCGAGGAATAGGGGTCCTGAAACACCATCGTCGCCTTTTTGCGCAGCTCGTTGACGTCGGTCTTGCTCTGGATCAGCTTTCCGGCAAACTCCACCTCGCCGTCCGTGGGCTGGTAGAGGTGCAGGATGGAGCGGCCCACCGTGGTCTTTCCGCAGCCGGACTCGCCCACAAGGCCCAGCGTCTCGCCCCTGCGAATGGCGAAGGAAACGTCGTCCACCGCCTTCAGGGGCTTGCTGCGCAGCGGGCTGATGTTGATGTTGAAATACTGCTTGAGGTGGCGAACGTCTACCAGAGGCCGTTCGTTTGCATCAAAGGTCTTGCTCATTTCGTCCCACCGCCTTTCTGCGTTTGCTCCGCGTCGGGCTCCTGCCCCATGCCGTCTTTCACGTTCATCCAGCAGGCACTGAAGTGGTACTCGTTCAGACGCATCCGCTCGCAGCGCTCCTTGATGCAGATTTTCATGGCATTGTCGCAGCGCGGCGCGAAGGGACAGCCGCTGGGCATGTTCAGCAGGTCGATCGGCGTGCCGGTGATGGGATGCAGCTTGCTTCCTGCGGTATCCGCCGTGGGGATCGAACGCATCAAGCCCTTCGTATACTCGTGTCTCGGATTGTAGAAGATTTCGTCCGCCGTGCCCTGCTCACAGATGGAACCGGCGTACATGACGATCACCTCGTCGCACATCTGGGCCACCACGCCGAGGTCATGAGTAATCATAATGATTGCCATGCCGAGCTGCTCCTGCAGCGAGCGCATCAGCTCCAGAATTTGCGCCTGAATCGTCACGTCCAGCGCCGTGGTCGGCTCGTCGGCAATCAGGATATCCGGCTCGCAGGCCAGCGCCATCGCAATCATCACGCGCTGGCGCATACCGCCGGAGAATTCGTAGGGGTACTGCTTCATGCGCTTGTGCGGCTCGTTGACGTTGACCAGCTCGAGCATTTCCACGGCCCGGTCCCACGCCTGCTTTTTGTTGCGGTCGGTGTGGAGCATGATTGCCTCAATGAGTTGGTGGCCGATGGTATAGGTGGGATTCAGGGAGGTCATGGGGTCCTGAAAGATGATGGAAATCTTATTGCCGCGCACGGTTTTCATCACCGACTCGCCGGCATTGACCAGCTCCTGCCCGTCCAGTTTGATGGAGCCGGAGACGATCTTGCCGGTGGAGGCGAGAATCTGCATGATGGAATAGGCGGTGACGGACTTGCCGGAGCCGCTCTCGCCCACAATTCCGAGCACCTTGCCGCGATCGAGGTTGAAGGAGACGCCGTTGACGGCTTTGACCTCGCCGGCGGGGGTAAAGAAGGAGGTGTGAAGGTCTCGCACCTTCAGCAACGGTTCAGTTGACATGTTCCGGACTCCTTTCTCAAGTTCTCAGCTTGGGGTCAAAC
>CACXHI010000148.1 GCA_902767395.1 Oscillospiraceae bacterium | reverse complement strand
CATCATATCATACTTTAGGAAAACTTTCAACCGAAAAAAAGGAAATTTTCTGTAAATTGGGGGTGCAAAAAAAACAATCCACAAAATATGGCTCCGTTCCAAAAAAACCTTTGCTTTTTTGTGCGAAGTTTTGGCAGTCCTCCTGCTTGTTCCGCGGAGAAACATGTGCTATAATGTTGGTTACTGTCATTTGGAGGTGGTGGAAGATGTCTGAGATCATCCTGTCCAGCCAGAGCATCCGCAAGCTCCTGGCTGCCGGGAACGGAGACAGCGCTCTGCTGTACCTCTGCCGCGCGGCGGAGCTCAGCGACGTGGTTACCGGCTTCAACGAGGCCAGACTCGAGTGCGCCGCTTCCCTGCTGCGCCAGCTTGGGCTGGACGAGCACCAAAATCCCCGGTTTCAGCAGTCGGAACAGCCGCCTGAGTATACCGAGGAGGACGTCCGAAAGCAGTTGGAGCTCCCCCGCTCCGGCTTCCGCAAGCTGATGGGCGAGGTTCAGCGCTGTCTGGGCCGAACGCTCAGCACCGAGGATCTGAAGATTCTTCTGACGATTGAGGAATACCTCGGCCTTCCCGGCGAGGTCATCCACCTTTTGGTGCATTACTGCGTGGAGCGCAGCCGTGCAAGAGGAATCGGTCGAATGCCTACGCTGCGCTCCATTGAGAAGGAAGCCTACCGCTGGGCCGACGAGCGAATTGACACGCTGGAGAAGGCTGCCGCCTTCATCCAGAGCGAATCGAAAAAGCTATCGCGCAAGAGCGCGCTTTGCGAGCTGCTTGGAATCACCAACCGCCGCCTGACTCCGGCTGAGGAGCGGTACTTAGAGGCATGGATCGAGATGGGCTTTGCTGACGACGCGCTCCGGCTTGCCTATGAAAAAACCTGCGAAAACACCGGCGCGCTGACATGGAAGTACATGAACGGGATTCTGGAGCGTTGGAACGCCCAGGGGCTTTACACCGCCGAGCAGGTCCGCGCGCTGGATCGAAAGCCCGCAGGGGCAGCGCGGAAGACCGGCTATCAGCGCCACACCGATCCGCCGAGTCCTGCCATGCTTGACGCGGTGAAGCAAATGCTGGAGGAGGAATAGGCCATGTATCCCACCACCGTTCTTAACCGGGCACGAGCGCGTCTGACCCAGCAGGCCGAGCAAAAGCGGGCGGTCTATGCGTCCCATTTGGCGCAGGCCTACGCCGAACAGCCCCGTCTGCGGGAGCTGGATCGCGCGCTGCGCGGCACCGGCGCCAAGCTGGCAGCCTCCATCTTTCTCCGCGAGGGCGATCCGACTGCCGAAGTCGCAAGACTGCGGGAGGAAAACCTGCGGTTGCAGGCCGAGCGCCGACTGCTCATCCAAACGGCGCTCCCGGATGGGTATTTGGACGACAGCCCCGTGTGCGCTGACTGCGGCGGCACTGGGTACGTCGGCTCGCGGATGTGCGACTGTTTGGAGGCGCTCTGCCGTCAGGCACAGCTCGAATCCATCTCCGCCCTGCTTCCCACCGGACGCGAGAGTTTTGCGCAGTTTTCGCTGGAGGTCTATCCTGATCGGTTCTTCCCCCACTACCAGACCTCCGCGCGGATGCTGATGCAGAAAAACCTGAACTACTGCAAAAAATATGCCGCCGAATTCCAGCCCGGCGCGAGAAGTCTGCTTTTTTCCGGGGCGACCGGGCTGGGGAAAACCTTTCTCTCCGCCTGCATCGCCCGAGAGGTGACGGAGCGCGGCTTCGGCGTTGTGTACGCCACGGCGGGGAAGCTCTTTTCCGATTACGAGTCCGTCCGATTTGAACGGGCGGAGCCGGAAACGCTTCAGGATTACCGCGACTGCGACCTCTTGATTCTGGACGATCTGGGCACGGAGATGACCACACAGTTTGTCGTTGCCACGCTTTATGAGGTCGTCAATTCCCGCCTGCTTGCACAGAAAACCACGCTGATCTCCACGAATCTGAACGAAAACGATCTGGAGGCCCGCTACGGCGGGCAGATTGCCTCCCGCCTGATCGGGAGCTATCGGGTCATCTACTTTCTTGGGGACGATATCCGGCGGAAAAAGCCATAAGGGACTCCAAATCGGCTCGTCCGCACGCCGATGTTTCTAACAGACGACCTCCCGCCGCGGGCGGGAGGTCGTCTGTTATGGTTCGGCAGGCTTCTGACCTTCGGCCAGCGCCTGCCAGCGGTCAAAGGGGACCTCCCGAAGCACCGTTTTACGGACGAATCGGAACAGCGCGTCCTCCCCCTGCTCCTGAAGCAGGGTCAGAAGGAAGGACAGCTTCTGAAAGGTTTCCGGGTGCATCTGCCCCTGCCCGCCCTCCCGCGTCAGGTAGGCAAGCGAAGCGCCGTCGGTATAGTTCTTGCCGAGATAGACCTTGGACGCCGCGATCCGATCCATGACGGACTCGACCAGATACCGGGTTGGCATGGGAACCGGCCGGTATTGCTTCTGACCGGGCGGCACGTCCGTCCAGTATTCATAGTGGTGCTTATTTCGCCCCTTGTGGTGCATCCACGCGGTCGAATAGCCGACGGCCTCCCGCGCCCCCGCGTTGGGGCTGCGGGTTCCCTGATAGTATTTCGCGCCCTGCCAGAATTCGGTGGGCGAATACTTGCTCAGATCGTGGCATAGCCCCTGCCGAATCAGACCTACGCGGATACAGCTTCGCATGACCATGTGGCGGTGCCTGGTAATGGTTTGAAAGTGCTTGATCGGGTGCATAACCTCATCCCTTTTTGACTCGCTTTTTGATCTGCCGCAGCTCTGCGAGCATGTGCAGCGTATCCCGGAACACGTGAACCTTGGAGTCCCGATGGTTGACAATTTTGACCGGCATCTCAAGAATTCCGAAGCCGAGCTTCTGCGCCAGAAGGATCGTTTCAAAATCAAAGGCGAAGCCCTTCGTCTCCGTCCGGGCGAAAATCGCCTCGGCCGCCGCGCCGCGGTAGGCCTTGCAGCCGCACTGGGAGTCGGATAAGCGGAACCCGCCCACAACGTTCAGGACCTTGATATAGGTCTCGGAGGCCAGCTTCCGCAGCAGCGTGTAGCCCGCGTAGCCCTCCGGATGGAGCGGACGGGAGCCGATGACCATGGCCTTGTCGGGGTTTTCCGCAAGCAGCGCGGCGGCCTGCCGGATCACGTCGGTTCCGTAGGCAACGTCCGCATCCAAAAACATCCGAATCTCGCCCGTGGCCGCCAGCATTCCTGTTTTGACCGCGTTGCCCTTGCCCTGATTGGGCGCATAGCGAATCACACGGACGTTCGGAAGCCCCAGCGCCTCCACCCGGGCGGCGCTGTCATCCGTCGAGCCGTCGTCTACCAAAACCAGCTCATGGTCCGGAACGTCGGCGCAGAGCGCCTCATGATAGACTCTGACGGAGTTCTCGATGATGGCGGCCTCATTGTACATGGGAACAATCAGGGAAAGCTTCATAACGCACCTCGTTTCAAAATAGCATCCCGTCCGCCCTCAAAGCAGGAGCAACAGGGCGCCGAGGACGGGCAAATGCAAAATGAAGATCAGAAGAGAGTTTTGACCGCAAAGGCGGAAAAAACGCAGCACAGGCTGCTCCGCATCGACACCGGGCAGACGGGTCGTCTTGTCCGCGTACAGCCGCCTTCCCAGCACGATTCCGAGGCAGAACCAGCCCAGATGCGGCGCAAGTGGGAAATAATCCCCGGAGGAGAAGCCGGGATAGCGCAGGCCAAGCGGAAACAGAATGTGCGAGCGCACCAGCACGTTGCCCAAATCGAGCCAGCAGCCCACCGCGATCACGGCGAGGCCCAGCGTGAGCAGGACGGCGGAGGGCAGCTTTTTCAACAGCGGATAGACCATCATGGCGAAGCCGAGCAGATGGAGTACCCCGAAGCGGATCACCATGGACGCCTCCAGCCACCCGAGCGCCACTGCGGCAAGGGAGCCGAGGGTCAGCACCATGCCGCCGGCAAACACCGTCAGGCCGCGTCGGAAGCTCCTGCTGCCCAGCGTGGCGGAAAGGCCGGAAAGGACGACGAACAGCGTCCCGCCGTAGCGGATCACAAAGGCCACCGTGGGCGGCAGCGCAAAGGCTTGGCGAATCTGCGACAGATAGAACAGCGCGTGCGCAAGAATCACGCACAGGATCAAAAAGCCCCGCAGCGCGTCGATCTCCCAGATTCGTTGATTCTTTTCCTTCATGCTTCCCCCTGCGCGTTCGCCTCTTCCTCCAGAATCCGGTAGGCCACCTTGCCCACCAGCGTCTTGGGAAGCTCGTCGCGGAATTCGATTTCATAGGGCATGGCGTACTTGGCGATGTGTTTGCGGCAATAGGCCATGAGCTCTGTGCGAATCTCCTCGGAGGGCGTGAATTCCGGCCGCAGCACCACGAATGCCTTGACCTTCTGCATTTTATACGGGTCCTTGACGCCGATGACGCAGGAGCAGAGCACCTTTTCGTGTCCGTCAATGATATTCTCAAGCTGGCTGGGGTAGACGTTGTAGCCCGAGGTGATAATCATGCGCTTGATCCGCTGGCGGAAATAGACGAAGCCGTCTTCGTCCATCAAGCCCAAGTCGCCGGTGTGAACCCAAAGGCGCCCGTCTGCGTGACGGCGAAGGGTCTGGGCGGTCTCCTCGGGGTTGTCCACATAGCCCATCATCACGGAGGGACCGGAAATGCAGATTTCTCCCTCGCAGTTCGGCGCGACCTCCTCCTCGGTGCCGGGAGCGACGATCTTGTAATAGGTATCCGGGAACGGAATGCCGATGGAGCCGGTGCGGGCGTAGTCCTTGGGCGTCAGGCAGGAGGCCGTGACGCACTCGGTGGTTCCGTAGCCCT
>CACXHI010000147.1 GCA_902767395.1 Oscillospiraceae bacterium | reverse complement strand
TTCCCCGCCGCGCTTCTGGGCGGTCTGGGCGGCTTCCTCTGCTATAACTTCCACCCTGCCAAAACCTTTATGGGCGACACCGGCTCTCTGTTTTTGGGCGGCGCGGTCTGCGCGCTGGCCTTTGCGCTGGATATGCCCCTGATCCTGCTGATGGTCGGGTTTGTCTACATCATCGAAACCCTTTCCGTCATCTTGCAGGTCTCCTACTTCAAGCTCACGCACGGCAAACGCATCTTCAAGATGTCCCCCATTCATCACCATTTTGAGATGTGCGGCTGGTCCGAGGTCAAAATCTGGGTCGTGTTCGTCTCTGTCAGTGTCGTCATGTGCGTGCTGGCATGGCTGAGCACCGCGCCGATCCGTTGACCGCCGTCCGGCCCGTTTTCACCCTCTTTTCGTAAAAGGAGTCATTCATGGCTTTATTCAAGCATAAACGCATGGAAGCCGGAAAACCGCTGCGAGAGGATACCACCGGCTTGATGGACGTTCCCTTTCTGCTGCTGGTGGTGCTGCTGACGCTGATCGGCCTTTTGATGCTCTTTTCCGCCAGCTACGCCCGCGCCAACTGGGAAAAGCAGGGCGATTCCGCCTATTATTTCCGGCGTCAGGTCTATTTCGCGCTGGGCGGACTGGCAGCAATGCTCCTGGCGGGCAAGGTCAATTACTTTTTCTGGTATCGCTCGGCGCTTCTGATTCTGAGCGTCTCCGTGGGTTTGCTCGCACTGGTTCCCCTGATCGGCGTGGAGGTCAACGGCGCGAAGCGCTGGCTCAAGCTGGGCGTGCTCTTTCAGCCCTCGGAGCTGGTGAAGGTCGGCATGATTTTTGCCTTTGCCGCCATGATGGCGGCATGGCAGCATAAGATGGACACGTTCCGATACGGCGTGCTGCCCTACGCCGCCATTCTGGTGCTGGTTGCCGGCCTGCTGTATCTGGAGCGGCATCTCTCCGCCACCATGATCATCTTCCTCATCGGCGCGGTGATGATGCTGCTTGGCGGCACCAAGAAGCGCTGGCTGCTGTTCGGCGCGGTGATCGGCGTGGCCTTCCTTGCCATTTACATTATGAAGAAGGGTTACGCCGGCGGACGCTTTTCCGCGTGGCTGGACCCGGAAGCAGACGAGCTGAACACCGGCTACCAGATCATTCAGTCCAAATATGCCATTGGCTCGGGCGGTCTTCTCGGTCTGGGGCTGGGGCGCAGCCGCCAGAAATACCTCTACCTCCCGGAGGAGGTCAACGACTACATCTTTGCCATTGTCTGCGAGGAACTGGGCTTTGTCGGTGCAGTCGGCATTCTGATGCTCTTTGCCCTGCTGGTTCTGCGGGGGTACTGGATCGCCATTCACGCACGCGACCGCTTCGGCACCCTTGTGGCAGCCGGACTGACCACGAAGCTCGCGCTTCAGGTGTTCCTGAACGTCAGCGTCGTCAGCGGTCTGATCCCGCCCACCGGAATCTCCCTGCCCTTCTTCTCCTCCGGCGGCACGGCCCTGCTGCTCCAGCTCTTTGAGATGGGCATTGTTCTCTCCGTTTCCAGATGGTGTACCAACAAGGAAGTCAGTGGAAGGAGTCACGCATGAACGTCATTTTTACCTGCGGCGGAACCGCAGGACACATCAACCCGGCAATCTCCGTCGCCAATCTTCTGAAGGCGCGTCGGAGCGACGCAAACATTCTCTTCGTCGGCGCGGAGGGTGAGATGGAGACCAAGCTGGTCCCCCGGGAGGGGTATCGGCTGGAAACGCTGAAAATCTCCAGTTATTCCCGAAAGCTGACTCCGAAGGGGGTATGGCACAATCTGGTCACGCTGAAAAATCTGGAAAGCGCGAAGCGGAAGGCCGACCGAATCATCCGGGACTTCCAGCCCGACGTGATTGTGGGGACCGGGGGCTACGCCTCCTATCCCATGCTGCGGCAGGGCGCGAAGCGCGGCATTCCAACCGCCGTGCATGAGGCCAACGCCATGCCCGGTCTGACGACGCGCATGGTGGCGGACAGCGCCACGCGGATTATGGTCTGCTTCCCACAGAGCAAAGCACACTACAAGAACCCGGAGCGGGTTCAGGTGGTGGGAATGCCCGTGCGGCAGGAATTCATATATACCACCCGCGCCGAGGCCCGTACAAGACTCGGTCTGGGCGAGGAGCCGCTGATCGTCTCGGCCTGGGGCAGTCTCGGCGCGCGGGAAATGAACAAGCTGATGGCGGATTTCCTTGCAATCGAGGTGCGCAACGGCTGTCCCTGGCGCCACGTTCACGCAACCGGCGCCTACGGCTGGCGCTGGATGCCGGCGCTTGTGGCCGAAAAGGGCGTAGATTTCAAGGCGCACCCGGAGTTGGAAATGCGCGAGTACATTCATAATATGCCCGATCTGATGGCGGCGGCGGACCTGATCATCACGCGGGCGGGGGCTTCCTCCCTCAATGAAATCGAGGCTGCCGGAACGCCCTGTATCATCGTCCCCTCCCCCAACGTCACCGACAATCATCAGGAAAAAAACGCCCGTGTGCTGGAGTCACAGGGCGCCGCGCTGGTGCTGCTGGAAAAGGATTTGACCGCGCAGCGTCTTTACGACGAGGCCAAGGCTCTGCTGGCGGACGCCCCCCGGCGTCAGGCCATGGGCAACGCACTGCAAAAAATGGCGGTCGTGGACAGCAGCGAGCGCATTCTCGACACGATTTTCGAGCTGGCGCGGAAATAACGCGCCGGATGCCCACAGATTGGCGCGTCTCATGCGCTTTCCCCGCGCACAAGACTCCCCCTGCCTGCATAGGATGAAAAAAACCATCATGCAAGGAGGGCGGTCATTGGATACAATCTACATCAACGGCGGTCGGCCTCTGCGGGGGACGCTTGCCGTGCAGGGCAGCAAGAACGCCGTGCTGCCGCTGCTTGCCGCCGCAGCCGCTGTTCCGGGAAAAACCGTTCTGCTGCACTGCCCGCCCATCCGGGACGTGGCAGTGACCCGCGCCCTGCTGCACGGCCTCGGGGTTTCCAGCTGCCGACACGGCGACGCCATAGAACTGGACGCCGCCTCCGCAGTTGGCACAGCGCCCGACGCCGTGCTGGCTGGGCAGCTCCGCTCGTCGGTGCTGCTGCTCGGGGCGTTGATTGGGCGCCACGGGAGCGCGGAGATTCCCCTGCCGGGCGGCTGCGTTTTAGGGGCGAGGCCCCTCGATCTGCACCTGTCCGGGCTGGAAGCCCTCGGCGTTCGCGTCGTCTGCGAGGACGGTGTGCTGCGCTGTCAGGGCAGGCCGTCCGGCGGAACCGTCCGGCTCCCCTACCCCAGCGTGGGGGCAACGGAGAATCTTATTCTCGCAGCACTGGGCGCAGCCGGTCCCGTCTGCATCCACGGAGCGGCAAAGGAGCCGGAAATCCGGGATCTGGCAGTATTTCTGAACGCCTGTGGCGCGCAAATCACCGGGGCCGGGACCGGCCTTGTCCGAATCATGCCCTCGCCCCTGCACGGGGCCTCCCACCGGGTTCTGCCGGATCGCATGGAGGCAGCAACCTGGCTCTGCGCCGCTGCCGCCACGGGCGGCTGTCTGACGCTGACGGAGCTTCGCCCCGCGCATTTGCGGCCCGTTCTGGAGGTCCTTTCCCGGGCCGGATGCGACGTCACGGAAACCGAAACCGCACTGACCCTCCGCGCCGGGGCGCTGACTGCCCCCGGAACAGTGGTCACAGGCCCCTATCCGGCCTTCCCCACCGACGCGCAGGCGCCGGTCATGGCCGCCCTGCTTCTGGCAGAGGGTCTGACCCGCATTGAGGAAACCGTCTTTGAAAACCGTTTTCGCCACGTCCCCGCGCTGCGCGCCCTCGGCGCCGACATCGACTGCACAGGACGAACCGCCTGCGTGCGCGGCGTGAAGGCCCTGCACGGCGCGGCGCTGACCGCCACCGATCTGCGCGGAGCCGCCGCGATGGTCTGCGCAGCGCTGAGCGCACAGGGCGAGAGTAAAATCACGCAGGCGTGGCATCTGGAGCGCGGATACGGCCAGCTGATCCAACGCCTGCGCACGCTCGGCGCAGAGATCTGGATGGAACCGAAGCAATCACCCACAAGGAGAACGACATGGAACAGAACAGAAAGCGGCCGGGCGAGCGGGGAACCGTAAGCCGAGATCGCCGCGTCCCGCCCGCTTCCCGGACGGGCGGCAGCCGTCCCCGTACCGCAAGCGCCGCTTCCCCGGGGGCGGCGCGTCGGAGACAAAGCCCCCGGCAGAACGCCGAGCCCCGTCAGGCCACCGCGCAGGAGCCCGCGCGCCGGACACGCACGCCCTCCACGGCAGAAGCCCAAGCCGCCGAGCGCCGCACTCAGGAGGCGCGGGCGCAGGAACGCCGCGAGCGCGAGGCGCGGGCGCAGGCCAAACGCGAGCGGGACGCACGCGATCAGACGAGGCGCGAGCGGGAAGCGCGGGCCCAGGAACGGCGCGAGCGGGAAGCACGCGCGCAGAAGCAGCGCGAACGCGAGGCACGTGCGCAGGCCAAGCGGGAACGCGACGCACGCGAGCAGGAGAAAAGAAAGCGCCGGGAGCAGGAAAAGCAGGAGCGCAGCGAGCGCAAGGCACGCGCGCGTGCGCGGAAGAAGAACAAACCCCACCGCGTCTACAACATGAACATTGGGTTCAAAATCGTCACCATGCTGGCCGTCGTGGCCGTCATCGTAGTGAGCATGATGATCTTCTTCAAGGTCAAGCATATCCAAGTCGTTTTGCAGGGCGTGGACGCCGCTGCGCCAATCGCCACGACCGATACGGCGGGTGAAACGACTCCAGAGACAGCCGCGCCAAGTGAGACTCAGGCGCAGATCGACACGCCGCGCGAGGGTCACAGCTACTACACGGCCGAGGAGGTCATCGAGGCCTCGGGAATCCATGTGGACGATAATCTGCTGAGTCTGAGCAAGGCCACGGTGGCCTCCCGCATCCACGCCGCCCTGCCCTACGTAAATCAGATTCAGATCAAAAAGCAGCTTCCCGGCACGGTAATTATCACCGTCTCGGAGTTTGAGGTCACCTACGGCATTCAGGACGAAGCCGGCGACTGGTGGCTGATGAGCCGGGAGGGACGGATTTTGGAACC
This sequence comes from Oscillospiraceae bacterium, assembly GCA_902767395.1. Lineage (GTDB taxonomy): Bacteria > Bacillota > Clostridia > Oscillospirales > Oscillospiraceae > JAFRPC01. Next base: position 9,359 of record CACXHI010000147.1, on the reverse strand, counting down.
CGCCACGGAGCAGTCCGTCCGAGGTCACCTGCTGATTACGGGAATGCCGATTCAGGTTCCCAAGCCCGGCGACTGGTTCAAGCCCGCCGCCACGGAGGGCGCGGATATGGCGGAGATCGCAGCCAAGCAGAAGGTGGTGCTAGAGGTCATTCCGGTGCTGGAGGAGGCCCCGTTCGTCAAGGAGCTTGCCAGCGTAGACGTCAGCACGTCGTACAATCTGACGCTCTGGTACGGGACCCGCTACGAGATCTGGCTGGGCACTGCGGAAAATCTGGATTATAAATTCCGCTTTCTGGAGGCCGCGCTGGCGGACAAGGAGATTCAGCGGCGCTCCGGCACGATTGATTTGACCTTCAGCGAGGACGAGAAAGCCCATTTCATGGAATTCCGCTAAAAATTCAGGTTTTTTTCAAAAATGTAGATTTTTCTATTGACCTGAACGAAAAATCAGGATAGAATAGAACGGTATAAAACTGAGAACTCTGCGCACAATAGGCTCAGAACATCATTGAATGCTTACAGATACATAGGAGGACAAATCTCATGGCAGACTATCCCGAGAAAGTTGTAAATATCAAGGTCATCGGTGTTGGCGGCGCAGGCAATAACGTCGTCAACCGGATGTTGGCTTCCGGCGTGGATGGCGTGGAGTTTCTGGTGGTCAACACCGACCGTCAGGATCTGAACAAGTCCAAGTGTCCCAACAAACTCCCCATTGGTGAAAAGCTGACCGGCGGCATGGGCGCCGGCTCCAAGCCCGAAATCGGCAAAAAGTCCGCTGAGGAATCCCGCGCCGCCATTGCCAAGGCGCTGGAGGGGGCCGACATGGTTTTCATCACCGCCGGTATGGGCGGCGGAACCGGCACGGGCGCGGCCCCGATCATCGCCGATCTGGCGCACGAGGCAGGGATCCTCACCGTCGGCGTCGTCACCCGCCCCTTCCGCTTTGAGGGCGCCAACCGGATGCGTCAGGCTGACGCCGGCATCGACGCCCTGTCCGACAAGGTCGATTCCCTGATCGTCATTCCCAACGACCGTCTGAAATACGTCACGGATCAGAAGATTACCTTCGCCAATGCGTTCGGCATTGCCGACGACGTGCTCAAGCAGGCTGTCACCTCCATTTCCGAGCTGGTCAGCTACTCCGAGCGGGTGATCATCAACCTCGACTTTGCCGACGTTTCCGCCGTCATGAAGAACGCCGGACGCGCCCACATGGGCGTCGGCACCGCCTCCGGCCGGGACAAGGCCGAGCAGGCAGCCATGTCCGCCGTTGCCAGCCCCCTGCTGGAGACCTCCATCAACGGAGCCACCGGCGTGCTGATCAACGTCACCGGCTCGCAGGATCTGAGTCTGGACGACGTGGAGACCGCCTCCAACATCGTCATGGAGGCCGCCAATCCCGAGGCCAACATCATCTTCGGCGCGACCTTCTCCGAGGAGTTTGAGGACGAGATGCGTGTGACCGTCATTGCCACCGGCTTCGACGCCGAGAAGAAGGCCGAGGAAAAGAAACCTGAGCGTCGTACCTTCTCCGCGCTGAACAACGATTTCAGCAGCCGCCCCGCCCCGGCCTCGCAGCCCCGTCCGACTTCCGGCTCTGCGGCCGACAACGACATCAACGACATCGACGCCATTTTCTCGATCTTCAAGAAATAATAAAACGCACAGGCGGCTGCCGCAGGGCAGCCAACAAACCGGCACGCCGGGGGACTGCGAAAGCAGGCCCCGGCGTGCCGGTTTTGATATCTCTCTCCCTTCGCGGTAACAGTTCATCGCACCTCATAGGGGCGATCCCTTTCCGACGGCGCATCCGGATGTGTGCCGACCTTCCAAAAGAACCGACCGGCTTCAGATCTGTAATTCTGAGCGCAGCGAAGAATCCGTTCCCCTCCGTATCGTCACGCGGGCACCGTGGCGCACTGGATGTGCGCCGCTACCGGGCGTTGGTGCGCGTCGGCAGGCACGGGGAACGCCCCTGCGAAGCGCGCTAAGCCATTCCCCTTCGCGCGGTCAATTCTTTTACAGTTTTTACAAAAGCACTTGCTTTTTGTCGAACAGCGGCGTATAATGAGATTGCAATTTTATACGGAAGGAAGGGTTATTTATGAACCGCATCAAACATATCGTCAAGCTGCTGCTGTTCGGCGTGGCTGCCGGGATTCTTCTGCTGGTCGGCGCGGGGAAGGACCTCTCCCTCGGGCAGGGACTGAATCTGACGTGGGAAAGCGTCGGACGCATTCTGCTCGTCGTCTGTGCCATCCTTGCCGTGGAGCATCTGGTGCTTCTGATTCTGAGCTTCTTTCAGCCGGAGAGCCACCGTCTGCGCACCGTGCTGACGTTGACAGCCAACCTTGTCCGCTACGTTGCCATTCTGGTCATTGTGATCGGCGTGCTCTCCCTGCTGAACGTGGATATGCCCACGATTCTGGCGGGACTTGGCGTGATTGCGCTGATTATCGGCTTCGGCGCGGAGAGTCTGATCACCGACGTTGTGACCGGATTCTTCATTCTGATGGACAATCAGTACAACGTGGGCGACATCATCGAGGTGGGGGGCTTCCGCGGCACGGTATCGGAAATCGGCATCCGCACCACCAGTCTCACCGACACGGGCGGCAACGTGAAGATCATCAACAACTCCGACATGAAAAACATTCTCAACCGCTCCGACAACAGCTCCAAGGCCGTTGCGGACTTCTCCATCCCCTACGAGACGGATCTGCCGAAGCTGGAGGAAAAGATTCCCGCGCTTCTGGAGGAAATCGCCGCGCAGCACCCGGACGTGTTCCACTCCGCCCCGAAGTATCTGGGCGTTCAGGCTCTGGGCAGCAGCTCCGTCGATCTGCGCTTCGTGGCCGAGGTCGGGGAAGCCGATATCTATTCCGGCGCACGCATTCTGAACCACGACCTCTTTGTGGGCTTTCGCAAGCTTGGTGTGGAGTGTCCCTTCCCCCAGTTGGACGTCCACAGCAAATAATCCGGTCTTTTGGGAGGAAGCGCTATGGAATTCACGAAACATCCCCCCGAAATCTCCAATCCGCCGCCGGAATATGAAGTCCGCCCGGAGCTGGAATCTGCCGCTCCGCCGCCGGAATTCGGGCAGAGGACTGCCCCGGCGCAGGAGACCGAAGGGTGCAGGCGCCGCCTGCGGCAGCTTCTTGCTGTCCCCGCTCTGCTGCTGATCAGCTTTTTGTGCTTCCACGGGGTCAAGGCCGTTCCCCTGCCGCCCGCCACGGAGCCGTCCGTCACCGAAGCCGCGCCGTCGGAGCTGACCTCCACAGCCTCCGCGCCGTCGGAGTCCTCGATCTCCGAGACGCTTCCCGTGCAGACCGCCACCGAGGTTCCGGAGCTTCCGGAGGGCAGCGTGCGGCTGGACGTGGAGTATGCGGTTCTGGACGGCGACACAGTTCGCTATCAATACGTAGTCGATCCGCCCGCCTTCACCCCGGAGGGAGTTGAAATCGAACACGTCACGCCGTGGCCGGTCAGCATCTACGCGCAGGTCAGGGACGAGGCAAACCGCGCCGCAAGCCCGGAGCAGGAACCCGACGTTTGGACGGAATTCCGGGAACGCTATCCCGACAGTGAGATCGACGCAGCCGGACTGGAGGGGTCCCTGCAGCTGACGCTCCGCGCAGTCTACACCGAGGACGGCGAGGAACGTCAGACGGTGGTTGCGCTGCCGGTTTCCGTTCTGCCGCCCGCGCCCACACTGTCCGCCACACTGGAGGCCTTCCCCGGCGGCGACATTGACTTTACCGCGACTCTGCAGCCGCAGCCGGGCGACGACCACGCGTACGATCTCACGGTCTGGCACATGGGGCAGACCGCCTTCTCCGACGAGGAAACTATGGGCTTCTCGCTGGGCGACAACCCCAGAGCGTTCCCCGTCACCGGGAACCGGGAAACCGGGTATCAGGTCCACTATGCGGGCGGCTCCGTTGCAGCCTCCCTGCCGGAGGGCGCGGAGCTGAGCGTCTACGTGACCCTGAAGGATCGCAGCACCGGCTATCTCTATCGAATGGAATCCAACCGCGTCTCGGGGGTTCCCCCCGCGGAAGCGCAGTACCCGCTCGGTGACGGAACGCTGGTGATCACCGTCTACAACGACACGCTAACCTTCGACGTGCCAAGTCCGGCGCCGACCGATGATTATATGACGATCCTTGCGTCGGACACGGTCTCGGAGGCGGACTTCACCGAATATGCCCTGCCCTCCGCCCTGACCCCGGACGGATATGACTTCACCGGCTGGGTTGTTCACGTGGGGAATCCCTTTGACAAGGGCTCCGACGTTGATCTCTTTGGCGACTACATGGGCGATCCGCCCGTCGATCTGCTACTGAGAGAGGGCAATTATGCCTTCCCGGTGTATGGCACACTGACGAAGCAGGACGTTGAACGGATTCCGCCCAGTGCGGACGGCAACCGCTACGTCAACGTCCACGCCACATGGATTGCGCAGAACGTCTCCGACCCGAGACTCTATCTGGATGACGGCAGCGGCAACGTGACCGCCTACAGCATGGATCACCCAGCCGCCTCCGAGGGCTATCTGTACCTGTGCAACTATCCCATCCCGGAGCGCGAGGGCATGACCTTCGACGGCTGGTACGATGAAGACGGCAACAAGGTCGAGCTGCTGGTCAGCTTCTTCTCCTTCACCCCGATGGTTTACAACGAGGACGGAAGCTTTGCGGGTTACAACTGGAACGACTCCAAAGCTGTCCGGCTGGTCGCGCACTGGCGATAAACGATCTCCGCCGCGCTCCCCCGTTCCCGCGGGGGAGCGTTTTTGTCTGCCAAGCCGAAGGACGGGGACCGCTTGACAGAATCGCCCCCGCGCGGTACAATAGGGGCCAGAAACAGGAAGGAGGCCTCGGTATGAATACCTTGCTTCACGTCTGCTGCGCGCCCTGTGCCAACATGTGCATCGACACGCTCCGGCAGGACGGGCAGACCCTCACAGCCTACTGGTACAACCCCAACGTCCACCCCTTTACGGAATACCGCGCCCGGCGCAACTGTCTGCGCGACTACGCCGCCTCGATCTCCCTGCCGCTGGTGGAACAGGACGACTACGGTCTGCGTCCCTTCGTCCGCGCGGTGGCGGAGGACATCGAAGGACGCTGTGTCCAATGCTATGAGATGCGGCTCTTCGCGGCTGCGGAATACGCCGCGCAGAACGGCTTCGACAGCTTTACCTCCAGTCTGTTCATCTCCCCCTATCAGAATCACGAGCTGCTCAAGGAGGTGGCGGAGCGGGCCGCCGATATCTTCCACGTCCGTTTCCAGTATCAGGATTTCCGCCCCCTGTTCCGGCAGGGGCAGGAGCGGGCGAGAGAATTGGGCTTCTACATTCAAAAATACTGCGGCTGTGTGTTTTCGGAGCAGGAGCGGTATCTGAAGCCCTCCAAAATCATTCGATAAGGAGGAATCTAAATGCCCTTGCAGATTCTTCATGCCGACGTTACCAAGCTGCCCGTGGACGCCATTGTAAACGCCGCCAATCCCAGCCTGCTGGGCGGCGGGGGTGTGGATGGGGCCATCCACCGCGCTGCCGGGCCGGAGCTGCGCGCATACTGCGCGACGCTGGGCGGCTGCACCGTAGGACAGGCCAAGCGCAGTCCCGGCTTTGCCCTGCCCGCAAAGTGGGTGATTCACACGGTTGGCCCGATCTGGCACGGCGGAAAGCAGAACGAAGAGGCGCTCTTGTCAGCCTGCTACCGCAGCTGTCTGGCCCTCGCGCTGGAGAGCGGCTGTACCTCCGTCGCCTTCCCGCTGATCTCCGCCGGGGCTTACGGCTACCCAAAGGATCAGGCCCTGCGCGTCGCCGTGCGGGAGATTGGCCGCTTTCTCCTTGCGCATGAGATGGCGGTCACGCTGGCCATCTATGAGCGACTTCCCCGCTCCGGGCCGCTGTGTGAGGCCGTACAGTCCTATCTCGACCGGCATCTTCCCGAGGCGTCCTCCAAGCCCTCCTTCTTTGGGGCGGGGGCCTCCTGCAACGTACAGAATGAGAACTCCGCATCGTCTTCTGCGCAGGCATTCGGCGCAGCTTCCGTTTCAGCCAAGCGGGAGCACGCGCATTTCCGTCCGCTTGCAAAACCGGCGAGGACGAAGGTCCAACCCGCTGCGTACGAAGAGGCTGCCGCCCTCTGCGCGGACACATTGGACGAGCGGCTGCGCTGTCTGGGCGAGAGCTTCTCCCAAATGCTGCTGCGGAAGATCGACGAAAAGGGCATCACCGACGCCGCCTGCTACAAGCGGGCCAACGTGGATCGCAAGCTCTTCTCCAAAATCCGCTCCGATCCCAACTACCGCCCCTCCAAGCCGACGGCGATTGCCTTTGCGATTGCGCTGGAGCTGCCCCTGCCCGAGGCGCGGGAGCTGCTGATGAAGGCGGGCTTCGCCCTCTCGCCCAGCAATAAGTTCGACGTGATCATCGAATACTTCCTGTCCGTCGGGAACTACGATATCTTCCAGATCAACGAAACGCTGTTTGCCTTCGATCAGTGCCTGCTGGGGGCATAGAAAAATGTCGCTTTTCAGGCGACCAAAAAAGCCCCTCCATGTGGTTGAATGGGTTCAGAAACAAGCCGAACACCAAAATCACATGGAGGGATTTCTTATGAAGAACGAACGGAACAACATCACAGAGCTGGTCTTCCTTCTCGACCGCAGCGGCTCCATGGCCGGGCTGGAGGACGACACCATCGGCGGCTTCAACGCCATGCTCGAGAAGCAGAAGCGGCAGGACGGGCCGTGCTGGGTCACCACGGTTCTCTTTGCCAACGAGTCCCAAACCGTCCATGACCGTGTCCCGCTCAAGGACGTGCGGTCAATGACCCGGGAGGACTACACCGTAGGCGGCTGCACGGCCCTGCTGGACGCCATCGGCGGTACGGTGAACCACATCGAGGAGATCCACAAGTACATCCGTCCGGAGGACGTGCCGGAGCACACGGTGGTGACCATCATCACCGACGGCATGGAAAACGCCAGCCGCACCTACACCGCCGAGGCCGTCCGCCGCGCGATTGCGCGGCAGAAGGAGGAAAGCGGCTGGGAATTCCTCTTCATCGGCGCGAACATTGACGCCATCCAGACCGCAGGCCGCTTCGGAATCGCCGCCGACCGGGCCGTGAATTACCACGCCGATCACAAGGGGACGCGGGTGGTCTATGAATGTCTGGGCCACGCCCTCGGCAGTATCCGCGCCAACGCACCGATGAAGGCAAGCTGGTCCGAGGAAATCGCGGCGGATTTTGAAGGCAGAAGCAGCGACCGATAGGAACTGCCGTTTGACGCAGATCAGCTCTCTGTAAACAGCTCCCGGCAGAGGATTTCCGTCTCGCGGGTCACGGCGGCAAAGTCCACGGCGGGACGGTAAAGCTCCTCGATCAGATCGTGGTTGGTTTTGGCGCGGCGCAGCCAGCCGACCGCCTGCCGCAGCAGGCGCGTCTCCAGCGCCGCAAGCTCCCGCAGACCGTTCAGCGTTTCCGCGGGCAGGTCCTCCTCCAGCGCGCTGTCCAGATCGAGCCGCAGCATGGCCTGCCGCCCGCCCCGGAAGGACGGTCGGACCCGAATCCAGCCCACGTCCCTGCCGGGAACCAGCACCGCCTCCACCGCGTCGGGGTCGAGCGGGTCCATCCCGAGGATGACGTCCTCCCCGCTTGCCGTCAGCCGGTCCTCCAGGCTCCGCAGAAGGCCGCAGCCGACCCCGTACCCGTCGTGAATTGCCCAGAGTCGCTCGACCCCCGGTTCCAGCAGCATCAGGCCCTCCGGCGTAATGCCGCTGAGATAGACCCGACGGCGACTCCCCTGCTTGCCGCGCTGGGGCAGCTTTTCCGGAAGAAGCTGCTCCAGTGCGTCCTTTGTCACCCGCCGAATCCGCTCCCGGCCCAGCAGCCCGCGACGGGCCTCCGCCAGCGAGGCAACAGCCCGCAGCGCCCCGTACACCGGGCCGTAGCAGGCCGCGTTCGCCGCCTTCGCCGCCCGGATCGCCGGGGTCATCGCACGAAGCTCCGCCTCCCGGTAGCATTTCCCAAGGTTTACGTAATTCTCTCCACAGCCGCAGAGCTGCGGCTCGACCACATGGGGCGCAGTGCCGTCCACAATGGCCAGCCCCAGCTCCGGGACGATCACGCCGTCCAGCGAGGCCGGGTCTGAGGAGCAGAGCACCCGCTCCACCGCCCAGCCGCAGTCCTCAGCCCGGGCCGCCAGCGTTTTCATCAGGGTGGATTTCCCGCAGCCGGGGCCGCCCTTGAGAATCAGCAGCCGCCGAATGCGCGGGTCTGTCTGGAGCGTGGCATACTCCGAACGAAAGCCCTGTGGGGTATTCGCGCCCAAAAAACAGGTATCAACCATGAGATTCCTCCTTTCCCATTCAAATCCAGTCTATGCCCGGGCGGGATGGGAGGTGCGCGCAGAGCAGGGCGAATCGGCATGGCACACGGTGTGCGCCGTCTGCCAAACGTGGGCGCAAATCAGCGGACGCGCAATGCGCGTCCCTACTACGCCGTTTCCCTGAAAAGTCGATTTGCTCCGTAGTAGAACGTACCATTGAAAAGTTGACGTTTCCCGCAGTGGCCGAACTCGAAGAGTCACGGAGTATGACCACATCGGCCAGAACGTAGCAGTCCTTGGCCGCATTCCGTTGACGGAGGGAGAGGCCGCTGTGGTCAGCGGCCTCTACATTAAGTTTTATGCGAAACGGCGTACTACAGGGCTTCGGCAGGGACGGGGAACAGGCCGTCGGGGCGGAGCTCATACACCTTCGTGCAGACCTCCTTCAGATACTTTCGGTCATGCGACACGCTGATGATCGCGCCGCCGAAGCCGCACAGGGCCGCGCGAACGACCGGGCAGGAGAGCGGGCTGAAATTCCGGGTCGGCTCATCCAGAAGCAGGACGTTTGACCTACGCAGGACCATATTCAAAAACAGAAGCTTGGCCTGCTGCCCGCCGCTGAGCGCCCCGATTTTTCCGGTCATTTCCTCATGGGTAAACCTCATGCTGCCCAGATAAGTTCTTGCCCTTGTGATCTCCTCCTTGGCGCCGTGGGGCGCAAGGAAGTCCACGGGTGTCTGCGCAAAGTCGAGAGCTTCCCCATAATTCTGAGGCATTCGGGCGACGGCAAGGTCTTTTCGGGCGCGCAGAACGTCCCAGAGCCGGGCGAGCAGGGTCGATTTGCCGACGCCGTTTCTTCCCGCAATGCCGATCCGTTCACTGCCCGCGACATAGAGCCGGATGTCCGTTGCCAGCACCTTGTCTTCGATGCAAAGCCGATCGCAGGTATAGTCCAGCACCGTCTTGCCATTCGGGAAGCGAACGGTCTCGTCGAATTTGGCAAG
>CACXHI010000146.1 GCA_902767395.1 Oscillospiraceae bacterium | reverse complement strand
GTCTTGAGGTTGTGTGCCGTCATAAGGCGGTCGGCAGCTTCCTGCGCCGCTACAGCGAGTACGTCGAGGAGGGCGCTGACCTTCCTGCCTACGTGGAAATGACCTTCAAGAACGACGAGAAGGGTGATCCCCTTGTCACGAAGGACGGCCTGATTGTGCTCGGGGTGATGACCGATGAGCAGTATGACGAGATCAAGGCGATGACCCAGAAGATCACGCAGATCGTTGCCGACGACATGGCCGAGAAGGGCATGGTGCTCTATGACATCAAGTTTGAGTTTGGCTACGACGCAGACGGCAAGGTGATGCTGATCGACGAAATCGCTTCCGGCAATATGCGTGTTTACAAGGACGGCAAGTACATTGATCCCATGACCCTGTCCAAGCTTTTCTTCGCCTAATCTTACCACACTCAGGAGGTTTCCCCATGGGAGGCTTTTTCGGAATTACTTCCAAACAGGACTGCATGGCGGACGTATTCTTCGGCACGGACTACCATTCCCACCTCGGCACCAGCCGAGGGGGAATGGCGGCTTTCGATCCGATCATCGGCCTGCAGCGAAAAATTCACAGCATTGAAAACGCGCCCTTCCGCACTCGGTTTGAGCACATCTTCGAGGAGATGCAGGGCATTGCCGCCATTGGCTGTATCAGTGACTCGGAGCCTCAGCCCATGCTGATCCGCTCCAGCCTCGGCACCTACGCCATCTGCTTCATCGGGAGGATCAACAACGCGGACGAGCTGATCGACCAGTACCTCGGCTTCTCCGGCGGTCACTTTGACGCCAAGACCGGCGGCAAGGTCAACGCCGTGGAGCTGCTGGCCGCGCTGATCGACCAGAAGAGCAGCTTTGCCGAGGGCATTCGCTTTGCGCAGAAATCCATCGACGGCACGGCTTCGATCCTGATTCTGAATGAAGACGGAACCTTGATCGCCGCCCGTGACCGCTTGGGTCGTCTGCCCGTCACCATCGGCAAGCGGGAGGACGGCTACGCCGTCTCCTTCGAGTCCTTTGCTTATGAGAAGCTCGGCTTCACCTTTGAGCGGGAGCTTGGCCCCGGCGAAATCGTTTCCCTCACGCCGGACAAGCTGACGCAGCTCCGTGCTCCGACGGAGCGGAAGAAAATTTGTGCCTTCCTCTGGAGCTACTACGGCTACCCGACCTCGACCTATGAGGGTGTGAACGTGGAGGCCATGCGCTATCGCAACGGCGCGATCATGGCCCGCACGGATCGGCAGACCGGCTGTCCCGAGGAGCTGGACTACGTCGGCGGCGTCCCGGATTCCGGCACGCCCCACGCCATTGGCTATGCCAACGAGAGCGGCGCGCACTTTGCCCGCGCCTTTATCAAATACACCCCCACTTGGGCCAGAAGCTTCATGCCGCCGGCACAGGTGGACCGCAACACCATTGCGAAGATGAAGCAGATTCCCGTCAAGGAACTGATCGAGGACAAAAATCTGCTCTTTGTGGACGACTCGATCGTTCGTGGCACACAGCTGCGTGAGACGGTGGAGTTTCTCTACGAAAACGGCGCAAAGTCGGTGCACATGCGCTCCGCCTGCCCGCCCATCATGTTCGGCTGCAAGTATCTCAACTTCTCCCGCAACACCTCGGATATGGATTTGATTGCCCGCCGTGTCATCATGGAGCTTGAGGGCGAGGAAGGCTTCAACCACCTTGAGGAATATGCGGACGCCGGTACGGAGCGCGGCAAGAAGCTCCGTTCCAATATCTGTGAGCGGTTCCACTTCTCCTCGCTGGAGTTCCAGTCCATCGAGGGCGTGATCGAGGCCATCGGCTTGCCTGCCTGTGATCTTTGTACCTATTGCTGGAACGGAAAGGAATAGACATGAACGAATTATCCAAATCCGAAGCCTACGCTGCCGCCGGAGTCGATATTACTGCCGGTTACCGTTCGGTCGAGCTGATGAAGCGCCATATTGCCACCACCGTCACCCCGGGCGTTTGCTCCGACGTAGGCGGCTTCGGCGGCCTGTTCGAGCTTGATCTGGAGGGCATTCGCCGTCCGGTTCTGGTTTCCGGCACAGACGGCGTCGGAACCAAGCTGAAGCTGGCTTTTCTGATGGACAAGCATGACACCGTCGGTATTGACTGTGTTGCCATGTGCGTCAACGATATTATCTGCTGCGGCGCAAAGCCCCTGTTTTTCCTAGACTATATTGCCTGCGGCAAGAACGTTCCGGAACGTATCGAGCAGATCGTCAAGGGCGTCTGCGACGGCTGCGTGCAGGCGGGCTGCGCCCTGATCGGCGGCGAGACTGCTGAAATGCCGGGCTTCTATCCGGTTGACGAGTACGATCTGGCCGGCTATTCCACCGGCGTTGTGGACAAGGATCGGATTCTGGACAACGCTTCCATGCGTCCGGGAGACGTTCTGATTGCGCTGCCCTCCAGCGGCGTCCACTCCAACGGCTTCTCTCTGGTGCGGAAGGTCTTTGACGTCGAGCACACCGATCTGAAGGCGCCTGTGGCGGCGCTGGGCGGAAAGTCTCTCGGCGAGACCCTCCTGACCCCAACGAAGATCTATGTCAAGCCCGTTCTGGCTGTGATGGAGAAGGTCCGCGTCAAGGGCGTGTCCCACATCACCGGCGGCGGCTTCTATGAAAATATTCCCCGCATGATCCCGCAGGGCCGCTGTGCCAGAATCCGCGAGGCGGACGTGCGCGTGCTGCCCCTCTTTGACCTGATCGCGCAGACCGGCGGCATCTCCCGCCGCGATATGTTCAACACCTTTAACATGGGCGTCGGCATGTGCATGGTGGTCGAGGCGCAGGACGCGGAGACCGCGCTCTCCATTCTTCACGCACAGGGCGAGGACGCCTACCTGCTCGGAGAGATCGTCGAGGGCGAGCGGAGGATCGAGCTATGCTGAACGGGGCGGAAAAGCTCCGCACTGCCGTCCTTGTGTCGGGCGGCGGCACCAATTTACAGGCAATTTTAGACGCGCAGAAGAGCGGCATGATCCGCAATGCGGAGGTTTCGCTGGTTCTGTCCAACAATCCTGCCGCCTATGCGCTGCAAAGAGCGCAAAAGGCCGGGGTTCCGACCGTGGTGCTCAGTCGCCGGGAGTTGGGAAGTCAGCAGGCCTTTGAACGGGAGATGATTCGCGTTTTGGACGATTGCGCCATTGATCTTATCGTGCTGGCCGGGTTTATGACCATCCTCTCGGAGGACTTTACCCGTCGGTATGACCGCCGCATTCTGAACGTCCACCCGTCGTTGATCCCGGCCTTCTGCGGCAAGGGCTGTTACGGGCTTCGGGTCCATGAACAAGCCCTTGCGCGGGGCGTCAAGATTACCGGCGCGACGGTTCATTTTGTCAACGAGATCCCCGACGGGGGAGAGATCCTGCTGCAGCAGCCGGTATCGGTGCTCCCCGGAGACACGCCCGAGACGCTGCAGCGCCGCGTCATGGAGCAGGCGGAATGGATCCTGCTTCCGCAGGCGATTGAGATGATCGCCGCAAGCAAGCTGAATCAATTCTGAATCAAAAGGAGAACGGAAATGAATATTTACCAAACGCTTCCGATTGCGGATCGGATTCGCGGTAATTCCTACGTCGGCCGCGGGATCGTGCTGGGTCTGAGCGAGGACGGCGAGAAAGCGGTTGCCGCCTATTTCATCATGGGTCGCAGCGCCAATTCCCGCAACCGGATCTTTACCGTGAAGCAGGGCGAGGTTTTCACCGAGCCCTTTGACGTCGCCAAGGTCGAGGACCCCAGCCTGATTATCTATGCGGCGCTGCGTCAGTTTGAGAACCGACTGATTGTGACCAACGGCAATCAGACCGATACGATCTATGAGGGCCTTGCGGCAGGGAAGTCCTTCTCCGAGTCGCTGGAGTGCCGCTGCTTTGAGCCGGATCGCCCCAATTTTACCCCCAGAATCAGCGGCATCTTTACGCTGGACGCCGACAAGCCCCGCTATGAAATGAGCATTCTCAAGAGCGTGGACGCCGAGGGCAGCGACTGCGCCCGGTACACCTTCTCCTATCCCGCCAAGCCCGGTCTGGGCCACTTTATCCACACCTACGTTTGCGACGGCAGCCCCATCCCCACCTTCCAGGGCGAGCCGGAGCGGGTCTGCATGGGCGGCAACGTAGACGCCCTTACGAACGAGCTGTGGGAAAATCTGGATGCCGACAACAAAATCTCCCTCTACGTGCGGACGGTGGAGCTGCGTACCGGTCGCGTGGAGGAGCGTCTGATCAACAAGAATCAATAAGGAGGCTCGTATGAAAGAGTTTGAACTGAAGTACGGCTGCAATCCCAATCAGAAGCCTGCGAAGATCTGCATGACCGACGGCAGAGAACTGCCCGTGGAGATTCTGAACGGTCGCCCCGGCTATATCAACTTCCTCGATGCGCTGAACTCATGGCAGCTTGTCAAGGAGCTCAAGCAGGCGCTTGGAATGCCTGCCGCCGCCTCCTTTAAGCACGTCAGCCCCACCTCCGCGGCGGT
>CACXHI010000145.1 GCA_902767395.1 Oscillospiraceae bacterium | reverse complement strand
CTCGTCGGTGGGCAGCTCCGTGCGCACGCGGAGCAGAAGCTCGTTGTGGTCATGCGCCATTCGTTTGAACCTCCATTCATATGAATTGATGTTCATATGATACTACGCTCATGTGTGTTTGTCAAGGGGAAATTGACAAGGGGAAGGACCCGTTCTATAATAAAGTATCATTAAAATAGATTCTCCCGGTCTGTTTGCTAAACCCGGATAGGCAACGGGCTCCAAGAAGACCGGCCGATGGAAACAGGAGGACGTATGAAACTGCATGTATTGGGATGCGGCGGCTTTGTTCCGACACGCAATGAGACAAGCTGCTTTCTGGTGGAACATCGAAATCAACTGATCATGCTTGATGCCGGAACCGGCGTCTGCAACCTTCCGAAATACCGGGATGTGCTGGAGCGCTATGACACGTTGACCATTCTCCTGTCGCATTATCATCTGGACCATCTGATCGGGCTGATCTATCTGACTCCTTTTGTTCAGGATAAAAAGCTTGTGATTTATGGTCCGGGAAAGCCTGCCTATGAGCAGACGACGGAGGAGTACCTGACAGAGTTCCTGAAACCTCCGTTTTTTGTGAGGACCCCGCATCAGCTGACGAGAGACGTGGAAGTCCATGATTATTCCGCTGGAGATTTTCAAATCGGGGATATCTCGATCCGTATTTTTCCGCAGAAGCATTCGCATCCTTCGTTCCGAATCAACATTGACCAAAAACTGGTCTATGCGACCGACACGTCCTACCGGGAGGATCTGATCCCGTCCAGCGAGGGCGCGGCCTATCTGCTGCACGAATGTGTTTTCCTTGATTCCTGCCCGAACAAGAACCACACCTGTCTGAGGGAGCTTACGGAAAAACTCCGGGATAACCCGTTTGAAAAGGTCCTCCTTGTGCATCAACAACCCGTCTGGACCGAAGAAGACTACGCAACGATCCGTACCATGATCAAAGGGACCAACCTGGAACAGGTTGAAGATCTGCGTACCTATGAAATCACGTAACAGCGTGTGAAGAACGGGAGCCCGGGCTCCTTCGCGGCATGGATGGCCATGTCGGCCGGCATGGCCGAGCCCATCCGGCGTTCCACGCTTCCAGACAAACAATGAAGATCCCCCTGGTGCCGCAGGACTGTAAGGCACCAGGGGGATTGCGCTGACTGCGTTTTATACTGATACCCGATAGAAAGTAGACAAAGATTTGCGAGTCATACTAAGCACCGATAAAACGCTTTAAGGGATTTTCGAGCAGAATTTGCGCCAGACAAGGCGGGCTCCCCAGAGCATAATGGACATATATGGTCAAGGAAGGCAACGAAGGTTGCCACAATTCTGGCCGCAAAGATTATCTTGTTTTTATTGGGTATCAGTATTACGTCAAATTCCGAAATTCTCTTCAATAAAGGCCGCGAGACCGTCTTCCTGACAGGTACCGCAGACGTACTGTGCCGTTGCCTTCACCTTTTCACAGGCGTTGCCCATTGCGACGCCGCAGCCGGCCGCCTCGATCATAACAACATCGTTTTTTCCGTCGCCGAAGGCATAGACGGCCTCGTTGGGGACGGCGAGCTTCTCGGCGAGCTTGACAAGGACCTTGCCCTTGTTGTACCGCTTCGGAATGGCGAGAACGTCAACATCATACGCGGCATTGATAAAGAAAAGACCTGTTTCACGCAGCTCGTCGTTGATCGCTTTGGTGATGGCGGGCCCGCTTCGGAAGCAGTTGATTTTTTCCACCTGGTCGATATGCTCGAAAAAGTATTGGTTCAGATCGGGCACGACATGGATTAGATGTTTCCGATAGGAGCGCTTCATGTAGTCCATCAGAGGAACGGATTCGAAACGATCGTAATCCTTTTGAGCGATGACAGCGTCGTCGGTAAACGCGACCTCGACAAAGGCGTCCGGATAGCGGGAAAAAATCTCCCAGGCGACCTCAGCCTCTTCCCGGGTGAAGCCGTCCTTGAGAATGGTTGTGTTCGTATGCAGGTCAACCACGGAAGCGCCGTTGCAGCAGATGGCATAGTGAAAATTGGGAAGCTGCATGTCTTTCACATAGACTGCGCTCCGTCCCGTGACGATAACGGTTTCGATGCCCGCTGCCTGAGCGCGGTTGAACATATGAAACGTTCGGGGAGACATGGTTCCGTCGTACAAGAGGCAGGTGTCGTCCATGTCTGTGGCGATGATTCTTGGCCTGACCATAAAAAGCCTCCGCTTGATAAAGATTGCGCTTGCTTCCCCATTGAATTCTTGAATCATTGGAGAGCAATGTTTGCCCTGTGCTGCGCTTGCCCCGCCGGGGGCGAACAAAAGGATCGCTGCGAACGGGGGTTTACGAAAAGGCTGGGGTGCCGAGCCGCTTCGGATAAAGCGCGCTGTCAGGCGTGACAGTACTGCACGGGAGCTTTCGCCGCGGTGTGCAGCATCAGGTTCAGCAGCTTTGCGCGATACTGCGCCAGAAGCTCCGGGTGTTTTCCGCCTGCAAGCAGATTCACGTTTTCTTCCGGGTCGTTCACACGGTCGGTCAGTTCGTATTCCCCATTTTGATCCTGGCTGAATTTAAACTGCTCGTCAAGATAGACCAGCGTGTAGTCGTCGTTCTCAAAATACCCGTTGCGGTATTCAATCAGGCACTCCTTCCGGACGGGCTCGCCGTGAAAGGCGGGAACAAGAGACACTCCGTCGCAGACATAAGGAATCGGCACGCCGAGCAGTTCAAAACAGGTGGGGAGCACGTCGACCGAGGAGGCGAGCGCCTTGGTTTTTCCGGCTGAACAACCGGGAGCGCGGATAATCAGCGGCGTGTTGATCAAACCGTCATAGAAAAACGGTCCTTTCAGCCAGGTGCCGTGATCGCCCATCAGTTCGCCGTGGTCGGACAGGAACAGAATCAATGTGTCGTCAAGGCTGCCGGTTTCTTTCAGCGCTTCCAGTATTTTCCCGATTCCCTGATCGATCAGGTCAATCATGGCATAGGTGTTGCGGATCCTCTGGTCGCGTTCGTGCGGCGTAATCACGGCGGGGGCTTTGCGGGAAGCATTGCTGTTGCCGTGGGTTTCCAGCCCCAGACCTGCCAGTATTTTCGGGTCCATGAAAGATTCAATGAGCTTGGCGCATGAGCCGCATTTTTCCACATCTTCCGCGGGCATTCCCTCGAGCGGCTGCAGAAGCCCCGCCCGGTGCCATACTCCGTATTTGTGATACCGGTAGCGTCTTGGCCGTGTCAGAAGATCGTCGTCTTCGTTGACCGG
>CACXHI010000144.1 GCA_902767395.1 Oscillospiraceae bacterium | reverse complement strand
CCGGCTACTCTGCCGCAATTGCGCTGTCCCGTCGAATTCTCCGTGAGGGAGAGAGTGCGGTGAAGGATTACATCGGCTTCCTCTCCGGCGGCTGCAGCAAGGACCCCATCGACCTGCTCAAGGGCGCCGGCGTCGATATGTCCACCCCGGAGCCTGTCAATCAGGCGCTTGCCCTCTTCGGCGAGCTGCTGGATGAGATGGAGGAGCTGATGGCAGAGTGAATGCCGTCTTTCTGCCTGTCTTTCATCACTTTGAAAACGGAAATGTCTTCACCGGTTCGAGCGGACTGTTCCGCTATAAAATCACCCCAAGCGTCGTGATGGCGACGCCCAAAGAGGTCGATCACGCAGCCAGCTCCATTCGGGCAGAGTATTGGCACGGCCTGCTCAGCTATGAGTTCAGCGAGATCGAGGGAGAAAAGGTCTTTCCCATGTCCGAGGAAGGCCGCGTCGAGATGCTGAACTGGCTGGAAGAAAACCGTTTGCAGCAGGATCACGCTGAGAACACCTGATTTCTGCAAGAAGAGAGGAGGCTGCCATGCTCTGGCTTTTGGACGGTGTGGATCAGATTTCATACGACGCCGTTTCCTGCCTTCTCCCAACGCTCTCGCTCCGAAGAGAACAGGCCGCCTGTTCTCTTCGGAGTCGGGAGGCACAGGTGCAGCGCTTCTTTGCGGAGCTTTTGCTGCGCCGTGCAGTCCGGCAGGAGTTCGGCCTTCCTGAGCTTCCCGCAATGCAAGCCGGGGAGAAGGGGAAGCCCTTCTTTCCAGACTTCCCAGCGCTCCAGTTCAACCTCTCCCACTGCAAAAATGCAGTGGCGTGTGCTCTGGATACAGCGCCGCTTGGCGTGGACGTGCAGGAGCTTCGCCCGCTTCACCGGAGAAGCGGGCAGAAGGAACCTGCCATTTATCGCATTCTGTCTCCGCGTGAGCGCACATGGGTGACGGAAGCGGCGTGTGATGCGGAGCGAGACGTCCGCTTTCTGACGGTTTGGACTTGCAAGGAAGCGTACGGCAAAGCCTTGGGCTGCGGCTATCTTTATGATCTGAAATCGACGGAGTTCCTTCCGTATCCCGAGAAATGGCGGCAATATGGGTTCTCCTTCTTATGTGGAACTCTGGCGGACGCAGTTTGGACGCTTTGTGCGCAGACCAGCTTGCCGACAGTTACGTTGACCGCTTCTGATTTGCTTGCGGAAGCAATCCTGAAATGCTCCGAATTACGATAACAGGCGGCGATTCCTGCCGCCAGAAAGGAAGGAAAAGCGATATGTTTGACGCTCAAAAAGTGACGGAAGCCTGCGTCCGATGGATTCGGGACTTCTTTGAAGAAAACGGTCCCGGCTGCAATGCAGTTTTGGGAATTTCCGGCGGAAAGGACAGCTCGGTTGCCGCCGCGCTCTGCGTTCGTGCGCTGGGCAGGGAGCGGGTGATCGGCGTGCTGATGCCGAACGGCGTTCAGCATGACATTGACATGGCGCATCTGCTTTGCGATCATCTGGGGATCGAGCATTACGTTGTCAACATCCACGACGCGGTGGAGGGTCTGAAAGCTGCGGTTCCGGCAGAGCTGACACTGTCTATCCAGAGTCTGACCAATCTCTCCCCCCGTATCCGTATGGCGACGGTCTATGCCGTCAGTCAAAGCCGCAACGGGCGCGTGGTCAATACCTGCAATCTCTCCGAGGATTGGGTGGGCTATTCGACCCGATACGGAGACGCGGCGGGCGATTTCAGCCCGATGTCGCACTTGACGGTACAGGAGGTCAAGGCGGTCGGTCGTTTCCTTGGCCTGCCGGAGGTGCTGGTGGAGAAGGTTCCCATTGACGGACTCTGCGGCAAGACCGATGAGGACAATCTGGGCTTCACATACGCGGTATTGGATCGTTATATCCGCACCGGAGAGATTGACGATGTTGCGACAAAGGAGCGAATTGATCGACTCCACCGCCGCAACCTCTTCAAACTCCAGCTTATGCCCAGCTTTGACTTTGGAATCCCGACCAAGGCGGACGAGTCTGATTGACAGAGGGTTCACTATGCTTGCAAACTATCACACCCACACGCCGCGCTGCAATCACGCCGTCGGAAAAGAGCAGCGTTACGTAGATCGTGCGCTGGAGGGCGGCCTCAAGGAGCTTGGTTTTTCGGACCACACGCCCTACTTTTTCGGGGAACCGGGATACTATTCCTCCTTTCGGATGCACCCGGAGGAGCTGGAGGACTACGTGCAGACCCTTTTGACGGTGCGGGAGGAATACGAAGGACGCATCCGAATCCATATCGGGTTGGAGGCGGAGTATTATCCCAAGTATTTTCCGCGCCTGTTGGACTTTTTGCGGCAGTTTCCAATCGACTACCTGATCCTCGGCCAACATTTGCTGTTCAATGAGGAAGAAGGCGTCCCCTCTCCCGCGCCGACCACGGACGAGAAGCTTCTGGATCAATACCGGGGCCAGACGCTCGAGGCACTGGAATCCGGTCTCTTTTCGTATTTTGCGCATCCCGACTTGTTTCGCTTTGTCGGGGACGAAGCCGTCTACGCCCGCCATGTCCGGGCAATCTGCCGTCGTGTGAATGAACTGCATCTGCCGTTGGAGTACAATCTGCAAGGGCTGCGAGACCGTAAGCACTATCCCGATCCGAGGTTTTGGCGGATTGTGGCGGAGGAGGGGGCCGAGGTCGTCATCGGCAGCGATGCGCATACGCCGGCGACCACGTGGGACCCCCAGCGCATTGAGGAAGCCGAAGCCTTCCTCCGCTCCCTTGGGATCACGCCGATTGAATACGTCCGGCTCCGCTCCATTCACGAATCCAAATAACCAAAAATTTTTTCAAAAAACCAAAAATAAAGCTTGCATTTTCAAATGAAGTGTGCTATTATAATGCCCGCGAGAGAGATCCGGGTGTGGCGAAGTTTGGTATCGCGCTTGAATGGGG
>CACXHI010000143.1 GCA_902767395.1 Oscillospiraceae bacterium | reverse complement strand
TGGCCTCGTCGATCAGGATGGAGTCCACCTCGTCCACGATGGCGAAGCTGTGTCCGCGCTGCACCTGATCCTTCTTATACAGGGCCATATTGTCGCGCAGATAGTCGAAGCCCAACTCGTTGTTGGTGCAGTAGGTGACGTCGGCGGCATAGGCCTTACGCCGCTCGTCGGCGTTCAGATCATGGACGATCAGGCCGACGCGCAGACCCATGAAGCGATAGACCTTGCCCATCCACTCGGAGTCGCGCTTGGCAAGGTAGTCGTTGACGGTGACGATATGAACGCCCTCGCCGGACAGAGCATTGAGATAGGCCGGAAGAATCGCAACCAGCGTTTTGCCCTCGCCGGTCTTCATCTCCGCGATGCGGCCCTGATGGAGAATGATGCCGCCGATGAGCTGTACCCGGTAGGGACGCATTCCCAGAACACGGAAGGCCGCCTCACGGACCGCCGCAAACGCCTCGGGCAGGAGATCGTCCAGCGTCTCGCCCTTTGCCAGTCGGGTCTGAAACTCCTCGGTTTTCCCGCGCAGCGCTTCGTCGGAGAGGGCCTTCATATCGTTTTCCAGCGCCTCGATTTGATCCACAAGGGGCCGGAGCTTCTTGACCTCGCGCTCCGAGGTCGTACCAAACAATTTTTTGATCAGTCCCATGGTAATTCCTTTCTGTGCGAAGCCGGTTTTTCCGTCCCCGCAGGCTCGCTTCTGTTGATTATAACATACTTCTCGCCGAAAAGACAGTGCTTTTTGCCGGAAACGAGATTTTTCTTTTTTCAAAGGACAAGCGTCCTGCGGCGCTTACCGTCCCGTGTTCAGCTGCGCTTCCAGCAGCTCCGTCACGGCCCGCCCGTCGGAGCGCGTCTGACGGCTGAAGCGCTCAAAGTCCTCCGCATAGTCGGCAAACTCGCCCTGCAGACCGGCGTAGGCCCGCTCCGTCTGCCGCAGGCGCAGGGTGAGCGCCCGCAGGGTTTCCGGCAGCTGGCCCGTGACCGTAGGCCGGGGCGGCTGGAGGCGGAGCCTTCGCCCCGTCAGAAGATAATGCAGGGTCGTCAGCGCGCGGATTCTGGCTTCGATTCCGGCGGCGATCCGCATCAGCGTCGCACTTCCCTGCCCTCGAAGCCTTCTGGCCATTGCCCGCAGCTCCACGGCCTCCGCCTGCTGCTCCACAATCAGAGCCTCCAGCCGCTCGGGCAGGACGGCCTCCTCCGCCGTCGGTCCGCCCGGAGCGCGCACCCGGCGCCAAATCTCCTGTTCCATTTGCTGATTCATGGCTTGCACCACCTTTCGCGCCAGTATATGCGCAAAGCAAAGGCTCTGTGCAGGCCGCACAGAGCCTATCTACGGCGCTGCCTTATCGGCTCATGACCGGCAGCCACGCCTCGTAGAAGGTGTCGTTGCGGAAGATGGTCAGGCAGACCTTTTTCCCCGGTTCCGCTGCCGCGAGAAGACTTTCATACTCTGCAAGCGTTGAAACAGGGACCCCATTCACCTGTGTAATCACGTCAAACTGGAACAGCACGCCATAGGGGGGCGTTTCCCGGGCAACCCCGGTGATCCAAAGGGTTCCCGGGTAACCGCAGAAGGTACGGGTGGATTCCGGAATCGTCCCGACCTCCAGCCCCAGCCACGGCCGCGTCTCTGTCTTTGTCCGCTCCAGCGATTCGACGATCTGCACCAGATCGGCGGCGGAAAGCGCAAGGCTGGGCGACGCCGTGCCGGACGCGATCCACTCTCCCACCGGGGCGGTCAGGCCGACGACCTGTGCGCGGCTGTCCAGAATCGGACAGCCCCAGCCCACGTTCTGAAGCTGCGCAGAGGTTTGCAGAACGGTCATCTCGTACCCGTCCAGCTCCAGCGTCCGGCGGGCGGAGAGCATTCCCTCATAGAAGACGTTGGGAATCTGACTGCCATAGGGGTTGCAGATACAGTAGGTTTTCTGGCCGACGGCAAGCGTCTGCGCATCAGAGAAGCGCACCGTCTGCAAGCCCTGCGCCTCCACCTTGAGCAGGCAGACGCCGGTGCTTTGATCCGCTCCGATCAACTGGGCGAGGCAGGTCGTTCCGTCCTGGAAGCAGACCGTCACAGTGGCGGCCCAGCTCAGATCCTCGGCGGCGGTCAAAATGAAGCCATCCTCGCTGATCACGATGCCGGTGCTGAATGTATTGCCGTAGTAGGACTCCACCTGGATGCAAACCACGGCGGGCGACGCCTGCCGATAAATCTGCTCCGGACTGAGCGCTTCGTCGGAGCCCGGCTCCAGCGCAAGGTTCAGATCCACGTCCTCCTGCCGGTCGCCTGCGGCAGGGACATAGCCCTCCACAGCAGTAACCGGAAGATTCTGCACCTTGTTCTGCGTCTCTTCGGGTTCCTTGGCGCGTTCCATGGACAGGTGCAGCCTGCCGTCCTCCCGGACGAGCCGCACATGTCCCATCGCCACAACGACGCTCGCGGTGCAGAGCAGGATGACCGTCATCCCCAGCGCAATCCAGATCCCGGTGTGGGTCCGCCGGGGGCGGGGCTTGGCAGCCGTGCCGTAGGAATCTGTCAAGGCTCCGGCCCGAAGCCGGGTCGGAAGCTCCTGAACCTCGGCCTCCATCGGCGTCCGTTTGTCATCCATATTCACACCTCCTATATCCGGAAATCCAATTTAAGTAGAAACCGTGTCAGGCCTTCGGCATGGTGAAGGAGAACTCCGTCACCCCGTCGCGGCTGGTCACGTAGACGTCCTCATCGTGGCTGAGCACAATGGTCTTGGCGATATACAGTCCCAGTCCCCAGCCGTCCCGATCCACGGAACGGCTCTTATCCGTCTTGTGAAAACGGTCAAAGACCAGCGACAGCTCCTCGGCGGGGATGGTCGGCCCGGTGTTGGACACCGCGACGAGGTACTTCCCGCCCTTGGTCTGCGCGATGCGCAGGCCGAGCGTCCCGCCGGTGGGACAGAATTTCACAGCGTTGTCAATCAGGTTGTACACCACCTGGGTGATTGCGTCAGGGTCTCCCACGGTGCGCGCGCCAAGATCGGGCAGGTCGGTCTCCACCTCGAGGCCCTTGCTGTTGATCTTCTGCTCGAAGCTCAACAGCACCTCGCCCACGGTCTGACACAGATCGAAGCTCCGCTTTCGCTCGGGCGGGATTCCCTGATCCTGAATGCGGGAGACCTCCAGCATGGAGCGCACAAGGCGGGAAAGGCGCTTGACCTCCGAGGCGATGATCTCCATATACTTTGGCCGTTGGGCTTC
>CACXHI010000142.1 GCA_902767395.1 Oscillospiraceae bacterium | reverse complement strand
GGCCGTTCTCGGAGAAGGCGGACTGGGTGCGGCCATAGACGATTTGCAGGAAGAGCTCGCGCATGGCGGTATTGATGGCGTCGCAGACGAGGTCGGTATTCAGCGCCTCCAGAATCGTCTTGCCGGGCAGAATCTCGCTGGCCATGGCGGCGGAGTGGGTCATGCCGGAGCAGCCGATGGTCTCCACCAGCGCCTCCTGAATGATGCCGTCCTTGACGTTCAGGCTCAGCTTACAGGCACCCTGCTGGGGCGCGCACCAGCCAATGCCGTGGGTATAGCCGGAGACGTCCTTGATCTCCCTGGCCTGAACCCATTTACCCTCCTCGGGGATCGGGGCGGGGCCGTGATTGGGGCCCTTCGCAACACAGAACATTTCTTCGACTTCTTTGGTGTATTGCATATGACTTCAATCCTCTCTGATAGATTTGGTACTGCCCATATTATATATCATATTTTCGTCCATCTTGCAAGCTTTTTTTGCATCTTTATACAGGTGGAAGAGACCGGAAGAATTGTTTTCAAAAAAACCGGATTTCATTAAACCAACTGCCGCGCTTCTTGGTCTAATAGGCAGAACACAACGAGAGGAGGCTGCTTATGCAAACCGATACGGACTTCGCCTTTGTCTACAAAGCCCTTGTGGACAAGCACATGACGCCCGATCCCCAGCGGCTCGAAGCGATGCGGACCCTTTTATTGCATCAGCTATCTGCCCGCGATCCCCCCGGCGGGAAGAAATCGCAATAGACACCGCCCAAGGACAATGCTATAATTGCCTTATCCATCATACATGACCGAAACGGGAAACCAAGAAGCAGAGGAATAGAAGCCATGAACACGAAGACAGAAGCAAAGCAATCAACCATTCAGATTCCTTCGGAGCTGGTGGAGAATGCCAAGGCCGGAGACAGCGCCGCCTTCTCGGAGCTCTACACGCTGACCAGCGCCAGCCTCTACCGCAGCATTCGCGCCATGACCCGCGACGAGGATCTGACATGGGATATTCAGCAGGACACCTATCTGCGCGCCTATCGCAGCCTGAACACGCTGGAGAACAACGAAGCCTTTTTCCCCTGGCTGCGGCGGATTGCCGTGAATCTCACCGCAACGCGGATGAGCAAGCGCCTGCCGATGACCTTTACAGACCTTGCTGACGAGGACGGGGAGCTCCCCGAGCTGCCCGATCTGCGCGTGGAAGCCCAGCCGGAGCTGTCTCTGGATCGGCAGGAGACCTCCCGGCTGGTGCAGGAAATTCTCGCTACCCTGCCCGAGGAGCAGCACCTGATTCTCGGTATGCGGTACTATGACGAGCTCAGCGTCAAGGAGATTGCGGAGCTCCTGCACCTCGCACCGGGAACGGTCAAGGCCCAGCTCTTTCACGGTCGCAAAAAGGTGGAAACCGCAGTCCGGACGCTGGAGAAGCAGGGCGTCAAGCTCTACGGCCTCTCCCCCCTCGCCTTCCTGCTCTCCCTGATGCGCAGCCTCGAACCGGTCACCGCAAAGCAGGCGGCGGTGCAGACAGCCATCTCAAAGGCAGCCGGAGCCGCCGTTCAAACCGCTGTTCCGA
Organism: Oscillospiraceae bacterium; assembly: GCA_902767395.1. Lineage (GTDB taxonomy): Bacteria > Bacillota > Clostridia > Oscillospirales > Oscillospiraceae > JAFRPC01. Next base: position 1,181 of record CACXHI010000142.1, on the reverse strand, counting down.
CCATGAGCGCCCAGACGCTTGGGCAGACGCTGCTGCACGGGCTGGTCGCCAAGGTTTTGGTCGGCGTCCTCTCGGTCGCCGTCGTGGGCGGCTGCGTCTGGGCCGGAAGCAAGCTTTTCAGTCAAGGCCCGCAGGACGCGCCGTATCAGCCCTCCGAAACAACCGTGCTGCATGAGACGGACACGGAGCTGGATACAGACGCCATGCTGCACACGCAGACGACGGAGGATTTGACGGAGTCGGAGCCCTCAACCGCGCCGGAAACGACTGCCGAGCCGGAGCCCTCGACCGCGCCGGAAACGACTGCCGAGCCGGAGCCCTCGACCGAGCCGGAAACGACGGAACCGGAGCCCTCGACCGAGCCGGAAAGCACGAACGAGTCCCCTGCGCTGTCCGGCTCCTGCGGAGAAGACCTGACCTGGCGCTTTGACCCCGGCACCGGCACGCTGACGATTTCGGGCAGCGGAAAAAACCTGACTTGTGGACTGGACGCGATTCCGTGGGCTGCCTGTCAGGCAGACATCAAGACGGTCTCTCTGCCGGAGGGTCTGACCTCCATCGGCCCTTTTGCGTTCTTCCGATGCACCGCGCTGAAGCAGATCGCGTTCCCGACCAGCCTGGAAACCATTGGTGAATGGGCGTTCAGCGAGTGTCCCTTGGAGGAGCTTCGTTTCCCGGAAGGGCTTGTCCGCATCGACCAGTTTGCGTTCGCCCGCTGTACCAAATTAAAGGAGGTGTTCCTTCCCGCAACCCTGATCGCCATTGGGCAGGGAGCATTCTCCAGCTGCGCCAGCCTGAATGCTTTTCACGTTGCTGCGGGAAACGCCGTCTACAGCAGCGACGCCTCCGGCGTCCTGTTTAACAAGGAACAAACCTCTTTGATACAATACCCTTACAACAGGGCCGGTGCCTACGTCATCCCGGACGGTGTGGATCTCATCCTTCCCTACGCATTCCGGCACTGCCAGAAGCTGACGGAGCTGACCATTCCTGCGAGCCTCGCCGTCATTGACGTTGAAGCGTTCACAGGCTCCACCGACCTTGAAAAAGTCACCTTCTCGGAAGGGCTGATCTCCGTTGAATCGCGTGCGTTCGAGGGATGTCCCAAGCTGACCGAGGTAGCGCTTCCGAAGAGCCTCGAAGAGATCGGCGCCTATGCGTTCGGCTATCTGTACAACGGC
>CACXHI010000141.1 GCA_902767395.1 Oscillospiraceae bacterium | reverse complement strand
CATCTGGATTTCTTCAAGGATCTCGGAGAAATCAAAGCCTCCTTCCGCCATTTTGCTGCGCTTGTCCCCGGTGACGGAATCGTGATTGCCAACGGCGACGATGGGAACGTCCGCGATGCACTGCAAGGACTTCCCTTCCTTTCCTTCGGCATGAACGAATCCAATGACGTCCATCCGACGAACATATCCGAAGACTGGCGCAAGTGTAGGGTCCTCTGCGGCGGCATCCCCTACTGCGATCTGGAGCTTGCAGTCTACGGAGAGCACAATCTGTTTAACGCACTTGGCGCCTGCGCCGTTGCATGGCACATGGGCATTGACGGCGAGACGGCGGCAAGAGGGCTTGCCTCCTTCTCCGGTGCCGGAAGACGGATGGAATTCAAGGGCCGCTGCAACGGCGCGGACATTTACGACGACTACGCACACCATCCGCATGAGGTTCGAGCGCTGCTGAAGGCGGTTCGACTTATGGGCTATCAGCGCGTGGTTGTGGCTTTCCAGCCCCACACCTATACGCGCACCCATGCCCTGTTCGATCAGTTTGTGGAGGAGCTTCAGGAGCCGGACGTTCTGGTGCTGGCTGAGATTTATGCCGCGCGGGAGCAGAACCTTCTGGGCATTCATTCCAGTGATTTGGCCGCAAAAATTCCCGGCGCGATTTGCTTCGACACTCTCCCGGAGGTTTCCGACTACCTTCGCTCGATTGCCCGTCCGGGCGACATCATCCTGACCGTTGGTGCAGGCGATATCTATAAGGCCGGCGAGGCGATCTGTGAGCCGAAATAGACCTTTCTGCCTACCTTCTTATTGATGATTCAGCGCAAGACGCTCCGTGCATTCGGGGCGTCTTGCGCTGTTCTGTCTTATTTTTTTGCAGCGTCCACCAGCGCGCGGAAAATCGGCACGCCGGGACCGGTCACAGGGTTGAAAAACTCCGGGTGCCACTGAACCGCCCAGAGGAAGGGCTTTTCGGGGTGATAGAAGGCCTCCACCAGGCCGTCCTCCGCAACCGCCATTGCACGCAGGCTGGGGGCAAGGGTCTTAATGCCCTGATGGTGGCAGCTGTTCACGCCAAGCTGCTCGGCGCCATAGAGCTCCGCAAGCGGGCCGGAAATCGTGACGGAATGCTCCGCTCGGTCATACGGGCGCTCCATCCGGTGATTGCGCGTCTGGGGCCGCTGGGAGGCAAGATCCTGCCAAAGGGTTCCGCCTAGGAAGGCGTTGATGAGCTGCAAGCCCCTGCAAATGCCCAAGGCGGGCACAGAGCGCTCCATCGCCTTCCGAAGCAGGACTGGCTCCAGCCGGTCACGCGCCGGACAGAGCTCTCCGCAAACCTCCGAGACAGCCTCGCCATAGAGCGCGGGATCCACGTCCTGACCGCCGGTAAACAGCAGTCCGTCACAGAGATCCAAGATCTGCTCGCAGTCCGCCGTCCCATACAGGGATAGCATCACCGGAATCCCTCCCGCTGTTTCAATGCCCTGAAAATAGGCGGGCAGCATCCACATGGAATCCTTTTCCCGGTCAAAAAGGGGGATAACCCCGATGACGGGTTTCTTCATGATGATTTCTCTCCTTCTTCTGTCTCTAAAATGTAAGCGTTGACGATTTCCCCGAAATACGTCACATGCGCATCCCGGTTCGAGCCTGTAAATGCACTGTCACGATCCTGCGGGTAGTAGCGCGTACGGAGCGCTTCCGGCAAGGCCGCGGGTTGCTGCTCCTGCCGATAGAGAATCCTGCACTCCGCAGTCACGGGAAACTCCCGAATTGCCGGAACAGTGACTGATTCCCCCGGTTCGGTATGCAGTCCGCAGGCTGCCAGCTTCTCCAGATCTCTGCCGCTTTTTCCGCCGCAGACGGCAAGCACGGTCGGGTCCGGAGCGGACAGGGGAAGATTCACCGTAAACTCCGGATTCTGATCTAACAGCTCCCGCGTGAAGCGGCCCACCCGAACATAGGCTGCAAACACAGGCTTGCCCCAGTTGACGCCGACCGTACCCCAGCCGATGACCATCGAATTGACCTTGTCACCGACGCGAGAGGTCAGAAGAACTCCCTTGGGGAGGGTCTCGGCTGCTCTGGCAGCGAATTCGGAAAGCGTGATTTTTCTGCGCATCATAGAAGAAACCTCCTGCTTCAAGGATGAACCCAGTATAACACAGGTTCGGTGGAAACGCAACGGGATCCTGTCTGTAAAAGCGGCTCGTTTTTCGGAAAAACGGTGAATCGGTCAACGCGATTCCATCACTCGCGCTGAGCGCGGCGAAGCTTATCCTCCCGGTAAATCAGGTTTCCCATTCTCCCGTCCACCCGATGCAGAGAGTGTGGCAGCCGCCTTTTCGCCGTAAAGCCCTGATAACCTCGAAGATCGTAGGGAATCCGGTCCGTGTCCCCGGCGAGCACTTCGTTACAGACACAGATCACCGCGTCAAAGATGGCAAAGGGTAACTCCCCTGTGCCGTGTCCTTCCAAAATCCGATCCACCTTCCCTTCCAGAAGACGCTTGAGGCGGATCAACTCGTCGCGGTACTCTTCAACGGTGGTAGATTCCTCACACAGCAAAAAGCTGGCGTTGCTGACCGCGTCGCCGGAAAAGAGAATGCGATGCTCCCGGTCGAGGAAAACAAGGTGGCCCCGCGTATGCCCGGGGCAGGCAAAGGTCTCAAGTGTCGTCCCGCCGAGATCAAAGCAGTCTCCTGCCTTCACCGGCGAAAAGTGCTCAAAAGCGGGAGGCGGAAGCATATCCTCCGGCGTGACGTTTTTCGCGTCGCGGGAGATATTCAGGCCGAGCAGCCGGAAGTCTGCGTCGGAGCTGAAACGCAGGACGCTTTCTTCCTCCGGATTCAGATAGGCACGGTCGAATTCCACCGCGCCCATCGCGTGATCCTGATGCGCGTGGGTCAACAGCACCGTCAGCGGCAGATCGTTGATCCGATCCACCTCCGCCTTCAGGGAACCGAAGCCGCAGCCCGTGTCGATCAAGGCTGCCCGCACCGTCCCGCGCACCAGATACATCCGCTCATGGAAGCGTCCGAGAAATTCCGTAATGTGTTCGGTAATGGGCCGAACGTCAAAATGAACCATTGTGTCTCACCATGTACGATACAAGATTTCACCCTCCGACAGGACTGCCGGAGGGTGAGAGAAATCAAAACGATTACTCGTTGGGATAGGGCTCAAGGAATGCGTGGAAGTGCCGCATGGGAAGGGTGCGGCCCTTGACGATCCGCATGTTGGGGATGGACTCCCGATCCTCATAGAGCGCCTTGACCGCCGCGATCACGTAGTCCATGTGCTCCTGACTGAGCTGGCTGCGATTGACCGCGAAGCGGACCACGTTGCAAAGCTCCTCCTGCTGCTCGGGTGTCTTGAGATCGTACTCCATGGAGTAGTCGCCAAGCTCCGAGGTGCGGATGCCGTAACGGCGAATCAGCTCAATCGAGAAGCCCTGTCCGGCAAAGGTCTCATGTCCGCGCTTGCCGTCGAAGAATTCCGTCATATTGATGTAGACGCCGTGGCCGCCAACGGGCAGGATCACGCCCTTGACGCCAGCCTTGTAGAAGCCCTGCGCCAAATACTCGCACTGCTGTACGCGCGCTTCCTGATAGTTGAAATTGCACTCCTCATACAGGCCGGCAGCCAGCGCCATGATATCACGGCCGGACATGCCGCCGTAGGAATCGTTGCCGTAGCAGGAAATCTGCTTGACCTTGAGCAGCACGCCCACATCGGTCTTCACGGTGCCGTCGGCGTTAAAGTCGGAGAACTTTCTCCAGAAGCGGCCCTTGTCCCGGAAGGCAAGCATACCGCCCATGTTGGCATGACCGTTCTTCTTGGCGGACATGGTAAAGCCGTCACAGTAGGAGAACATCTCAGTGGCGATTTCCGCGATAGACTTGTCAGCGTAGCCTTCCTCGTTGACCTTGATGAAGTAGGCGTTCTCCGCCCAGCGGGCCACGTCAAACATGAAGGGAATGTCATACTTCTCAGCGATCTTTGCCGTCTCACGGATGGACTTCATAGACACGGCCTGTCCGCAGACGGTATTGTTGGTAATGGTCGTGTAAATCAGAGGGACGTTCTCGGGACCGACGGCCTCGATCAGCTCCTCCAGCTTCTTCACGTCCATATCGCCCTTGAAGGGGTTCTTTGCATACTTGCCGCCTTCGGGAACCTCATAGAGCAGCTCCTTGTTGTAGAGGTTGCGGGGGATGGAGCCCATCTGCTTGATGTTGCCCTCGGTGGTGTCGAAATGGCCGTTGGAAGGGATGGTGAAAACTTTGCCGGGATGACGCTGTGCCATGATCTTCTTGACCATCTCGAACAGGACGGACTCCGCCGCTCTGCCCTGCTGAATCAGGAAGGTGTTGGGCCGCTCGAGCTGCGCCGCGCCGCCGTTGAAAAAGCCGCCCTCGTACTCGCAGAGGTAAAGCTCGTTCATCAGCTTCTCGATGTCCTGACAGTCGGTACGAATCAGATCAATGGACTTCTTCCAGTTCTTCTCGCCGCCGCGCTCGAACACGTCGCGGAAAGCGTCGAGCAAGACGTAATAGCCCTTGTTCCGGCCATAGGACTCGTCGCCAAGAAACATGGTTGACCACTGTACGTCGGTCATGGCGGTGGTACCGGAGTCGGAGAGCATATCAACGGTCAGCATTCCGGCAGGAAATGCAAATTCGTTGTAGTGGGTTGCCTTCAGGGCACGCTCGCGCTGCTCCACTGTGACCGCAGGAATATTGCGCGTCACATAGGTCAGACTGCGGGGCGTTTTTACATTCAGGGGATATTCCTTTGCCATGTTGTGTTTTCCTCCCATTGAGAAGTGCGTTGAAATCAGCCGTTCAAGCCGTAGGAAGCGGCCAGCTTGCGGAAGCTGGGAAGGCTGCGCTGGATCATTGCGGGACTGACGCAGGTGCTGAACCGGACGAAGCCGGGGCAGCCGAAGCCGTCACAGGGAACGGCAAGAATGTTCAGCTCCTTCGCTCTGTCGGAGAAGCCCTCGGAGTTTCCGTCGGGTGCAGCCACCATCATGTAGAAGGCACCCTGCGGCTTCACGCAGCGGAAGCCCATCTTCGTCAGCTCGGTGTAGAGCGTGACACGGTTCTGATCGTAGGTTGCAAGATCGGGGCGCAGGTCCGTGTTGCGCGCCACGACACGCTGCCACAGAGAGGGGGCACAGACGTGACCCAGCGCACGGGCAGCGCCGGCAATGGCCGCATAGACCTTCTCGCTCTCCGCACAGCAATCGGGCACGCAGACGTAACCGATACGCTCGCCGGGCATGGACAGGATCTTGGAGTAGGAGTAGCAGATAATGGTATTGGGGTAGATCGCGGGGATGTAGGGGGCATCCAGTCCGTCATAGGTCAGCTCGCGGTAAGGCTCATCGGAGAAGATGTAAATCGGATGGCCGATCTCCTCGCTCTTGCGCGTCAGCACCTCTGCAAGGGCCTTGAGGGTTTCGACGCTGTAGATCACGCCGGAGGGGTTGTTGGGAGAGTTGACGATGATGGCCTGCGTGTTCTTGGTGATTCGCTTCTCCACTTCGTCCACATGCACCTGAAAATGCTCGGTATCAGGGGGAACCACGACACACTTCGCACCTGTGGAGGCCGCGTAGGCAGGGTATTCAGAGAAGTAGGGAGCCAAAAGCATAAACTCAGCACCCTCAACTGCCAGAGCCTGCATACAGGAGGTCATGGCAGGCGCTGCGCCGCAGGTAAAGAAGATGTTCTCAGGGCGAATCTTGGTGCCCGTCCGCTTGGTCAGGTCCGCCGCAATGGACTCTCGGGCTTCCGCGCAGCCACCGGCGGGCGTATAGCCGTGCAGGGCGATGGGATCCATTTCGAGCAGCTCTCGGACGGTATCGGCAACGGCAGCCGGTGCGGGAACGGAGGGATTGCCAATGGAGAAGTCAAACACGTTCTCCTTGCCGACCTTGGCGGCCTGTGCCATGCCATACTCAAACAGGACACGGATGCGGCTCTTGGCAACACCCATCTGATGATAGCGTTCTACAACCATTTATGATTCCTTCCTTTCGGGTAAATGATATACGTTCGCCTGCTCCTGCCCGGTGAGAATCCGAAGACCGCCCTGCGCAAGAGCTTCCATCTCGTTTTCACCAGCCATGACGATCACGGGGGCAAGGAAGCCCACGTAGTCCTTGATCCGCTCGGTCAGCATTTGCGAATACGCCATGCCGCCGGTCAGAATGATGGCGTCACAGTTGCCCTTGAGCACAATGGACAGAAGACCGATCGTCTTGGAAATCTGGTAGGCCTGCGCCTGAAATACAAGGTCCGCGTGCTTGTCGCCGTTCTGGATCATCTTTTCGATCTCACGGCAGTCGCTGGTGCCCAGATGGGAATACATGCCGCCTTTTCCGCGAATCTTCTTGTCCATCTCCTCCTTGGTATACTTGCCGGAGAAGCAGAGGCGGACAATCTCCAACGAGGGGAAGCAGCCGGCGCGCTCGGGGGAGAACTGTCCGTCGTCGTCCCCGACGGAGTCCACGATGGAGCCGTGGTTATGGACGCTGGCGGAGGTGCCGCCGCCGAGATGGACCACGATCAGGTTCAGATCCTCGTACTTCTTCCCAATGGACTCGGCATAGCGAATCGCCTGGGCACGGCTGTTGAGCACGTGGCAGAAGCTGCGGCGGCGGATATCCGCCATTCCGGTGATTTCCGCCACGGGGCTGAGTTCGCCGGATGTCACTGCGTCATAGATATAGGCGGGGATATGGAATTCCTCTGCAATCGCGCGGGCCAGAAGACCGCCCAGATTGGAGGCATGGGGCTGGCTGTAGTCATGGTTGACCAGCGCCTCGCAGAGCTCGTCGTTGACCTCGTAGCCGCCGGTCTTCAGACCGAAGACCAGTCCGCCGCGACCGATGACCGCCGCAAGCTCCTCGCCCTTGATCTGATTCTGTTTCATAAACTCACGGATTAGTCCCAGACGAAATGGGACCTGATCTCCGATCTTTTCAAAGCCAAGCAGTTGCTCCGGCTTATGCTCGATGCTCGACTGAAGAACCTTCTGCGTCCCGTCGTAGAGCGCCAGCTTCGTGCTGGTGGAGCCGGGATTGATGATGAGCTGGAGATAGGACATGGTACCTCCTTGCCTCAACGGCAGATGGCGGCGCAGGCCATGAGAGAGTAGTACTTCTCCTCAAAGCTGGCACTACGGGAATTCAGTGCGATCGGGCACTTGGCGCCAGTGACGACGCCGACCATTCTGGCTCCGGCGTAGAGCAGCAGTCCCTTGACAAAGATATTGCCGACCGCCATATAGGGAACCAGCAGAATATCGGTGTTGCCGCTGACCGGGCTGTCATACTTCTTGATCTCACAGGAGGTCTTATCCATTGCAAGATCCAGAGAAATTGGGCCTTCGACGTAGCACGCGCCGAAATCACCGGCAAGGGCCGCTTCCTTCAATGCGGCAGCGTCCACGGTCTCGATGATCTTGGGGCTGACCGTTTCCGCCGCGCAGACGGCGGCAACGAGGGGCCGGTCATAGCCCATTGCGCGGAAAGCCTCGACCGCGTTGCGGAGGATTCCCTTCTTCTGCTCGAGGTCGGGGTGGGGAACCATGCCGCCGTCGGCAACGCCGAGCAGCTTGTGATAGCCGGGGATCTCGATGAAAGCGGTGTGAGAGATGATGCCGCCCATGCCGATGCCGGTCTGCTTGTTGACCACGGCCTTAAGGATCGTAGAGGTCTGCATATAGCCCTTCTGGAGGAAGTCGGCCTTGTCCTCGCGGATCAGCTCCACGGCAACGCGGGCAGCCTCCTCGTCGGTTTCCGCGTCGAGGATGGTGCTGTCGTCGATCTCATGGCCCAGCTCGCGTCCGATCCGCTTAATCTCGTCTCTGTGGCCGACCAAAAGGTAACTCAGGATGCCCTCGGAGGCCGCGTGCAGCACGGCCTCGAGGGTGTGCGCGTCATGGGCACAGGCAACCGCCACCGTCTTGGGCTCCCCTGCTCCAACCAGCTCGCGCAGTGCTTTGAAATCTTTTAACATAGACGTACCTCTCAGGCCTTGACCGCGTCGTGACCGGCACGATAGGCCTTCAGGTTCAGCTCCTTGAACTTGGGCGGAACGGTATCGGAAATGACCTGCTCCCAGTCCACCACATCATCCATGCCGAGGGCCTTGACCATGCTGCCGAAGAGCACGATATTCATGCACTTGGCGCTGCCAAGAGATTCCGCAATCTCGCCGGCCTTCAGGACGTGGCAGGTAAAGTTCTTCTCCATCGCCTCGAGACAGCCCTCGGGATACTTGGCCAGCCCCGCCGCGATGCTGGAGGAAGCCATTTCATAGTCGTTGACGACCACAACGCCGTCGGGCTTGAGATAGTCGGCATAGCGGACGGCTTCCATCTTTTCAAACGCAACGATGATATCCGCAGCGCCCTTGCCGATGACGGGAGAGTTAACCTTCTCGCCCCAGTGAACCTGCGTGGAAACAGAACCGCCTCGCTGGCTCATGCCGTGAACCTCGGACATTTTAACGTCATACCCGGCCTTCATCAGACCGTTGACCAAAACCTTTGCGGTGAGGATAGCTCCCTGGCCGCCAACGCCGACCAGCAGCGCGCTTTTCGTTTTCGTCATGGCTTATTTCTCCTCTCTGCTAATGGCGCCCATGGGACAGACCTGTGCGCAGACCGTGCAGCCAACGCACTGGTTATGATCGATCCGGGCCTTCTTGTTTTCCACGAGAACGGCGGGACAGCCCACGCCGAGGCAGCGCTTGCAGCCGATGCACTTGTTGGTATCGACCACGCACTTACCAATGTTATGCTTGATCCGCTTGATCAGCAGGCAGGGACGGCGGGCAATGATGGCCGCAGGAACCTCGGAGGCCAGAGCGTCCTGAACGGCCTGCTCCATGGCCTTCAGATCCTGGGGATCCACGATGATGACCTTCTTGTAGCCGTAGGCGGTCAGAATGTCCTCGATCTTGAGCTTCTCGGCGATCTCTCCCTGGAGGTTGAAGCCGGTGCCGGGGTTGTCCTGATGGCCGGTCATGCCGGTGATGGAGTTG
>CACXHI010000140.1 GCA_902767395.1 Oscillospiraceae bacterium | reverse complement strand
CCGAGCGCGGTTTCAACCCGGGGACGCGGTGCTCTGTTTTGAGGAGGAGCTGCCGCTTTATGCGCTCTGCAATCCCACCGCCTACGGGCGGGAAAGCGACCCCGCAACCCTCTCCGCCGGGCTGTTTGCAGCGCTGCGGGCTTTGGATGACGGGCGCGTACAGCGCATCTTTGCCCGCTGCCCCACCGGCGGCGGCATCAACGTCGCCACCCGGAACCGCCTGCGGAAAAGCGCGGGCTTTCACGTTGTAAACGCGGAGGAATAAGCACTCTATGTACATCATCGGCATCACCGGCCCGTCGGGGGCCGGAAAGACGACTGCACTGCGGGTTTTGGAGCAGATGGGCGGGCAGGTCTATGACTGCGACGCGATTTACCATCGGCTGCTGGAAACCGACGGCGAACTGCTGGGGCAAATCGAAGCGGCCTTCCCCGGCGCGGTGCAAAACTGGACGCTGAACCGAAAGGCCCTCGGAGCACGAGTCTTTGCCAACCCGGCGGGGCTGGACAAGCTAACCAAGCTCACCCAGCCCATTGTTGCCAAGCGGGTGCTGGCGGAAGTGAAAGCCGCGAAAGCGGAGAAAAGCTTTGCCGTCATCGACGCCATTGGGCTGTTCGAGAGCGGGCTGGGCGAACAATGCAGCCTGACGGTTGCCGTGGTAGCCGACCCCGAGGTACGGGTCAAGCGCCTGATGGCGCGGGATCAGGTCAGCGAGGACTATGCCCGTGCGCGGATTGCGGCCCAAAGGCCCGCAAGCTGGTATGCCGGGCAAGCCGATCTGGTGCTGGAAAACAACGGCACCGAAACGGAATTCGCGGAGCAATGCCGTGAGATTTTTCTTCGCAAGCTTTTTATCGAGGAGAACAACGATGAATCGCACTGACATGTGTGTCCCCTGTGGGGACGGTCTGGTCAATCTTCGCGTCGGCGCAATCATTCAGCGCAACGGCGAGCTGTTGATGGCCGGCAACACCCGAGACGCCTATCTCTATTCGGTAGGCGGTCGCATCAAAATGGGGGAAACCGCGCAGGAAGCCGTGGTCCGGGAGGTGCTGGAGGAAACCGGCGCCCGGATGGAGGTGGACCGACTGGCCTTTATCCATGAAAATTACTTTCGCCTCGACGTCGGTCCAAACGCCGGGAAGCCGGTCTATGAGCTGTGCTTCTACTATCTGATGCAGGTCCCGGCGGACTTCGCGCCGATCTGCGAGAGCCGTACCGAGGACGGCATGACGGAGTTTTTACGCTGGGTGCAGCCCCACACGCCGATCCGGCTTTATCCCGAATTCTTCCGCACGGAGCTGGACCACCTGAGTCCGGACGTCAGATTTATCTCAACGGATGAACGGTAGGGTTCGCTCCGGGTGGGATGTCTTTCCGACTTTTCAAAGAAGTGCAAACAAAATATATATCAAGGAGGCAAACAAACCATGAGTGAAAGAACCGACGAGCTGAGAAAGAGCCTGCTGCGCGCGCCCAAGAACGGGTACGACCGCATCAGCGCCGAGGACCGCGCCGAGATGGAGCGCTACTGCAAGGACTACATGAAGTTCATGGACGCAGCCAAGACCGAGCGCGAGGCTGTGACCTACACGATCGAGGTCGCGGAGAAGGCGGGCTTCGTTCCCTTCGTCCCCAAGATGGAGCTCAAGCCCGGCATGAAGATTTACCGCAACAACCGGGGCAAGAGCATCATCTTTGCCGTCATCGGCGAGGAGTCCATTGACAACGGCGCGCAGATCGTGGCGTCTCACATTGACTCTCCCCGCATGGACATCAAGCCCAATCCCCTGTACGAGGACGCCGGGATGGCTTATCTCAAGACCCACTACTACGGCGGCATCAAGAAGTATCAGTGGACCACCGTTCCCCTGTCAATCCACGGCGTGGTGGCAAAGAAGGACGGCACGGTTGTCACCGTCCGCATCGGTGACGAGCCCACCGATCCCTGCTTCATGGTCACCGATCTGCTGATCCACCTCTCCGCCGATCAGATGAGAAAGACGCTGGCCGAGGGTGTCACCGGCGAAGCGCTGAACATTCTCATTGGCTCCGAGCCCATTGCGGACGATGAGGGCGCTGACCGCGTCAAGCTGGGCGTGATGCAGCTTCTGAACGAGAAGTACGGCATCGTGGAGGAGGACTTCCTCTCCGCCGAGCTGACCATGGTTCCCGCCAGCCCCGCCCGTGAAATCGGTGTGGACCGCTCCCTGATCGCCGCCTACGGCCACGACGACCGCGTCTGCGCATGGGCCTCCTTCGAGCCCCTGCTGACGATGGGCACGCCCAAGCACACCGCCGTCTGCGTGCTGGCGGACAAGGAAGAAATCGGCTCCGTCGGCGTGTCCGGGATGCAGAGCCACTTCTTCGAGACCTTTATGGACGACGTCTGCGAATGCCAGAACGGCCAGCTGCGCCGCTGCCTGGAGCGCTCCTTCTGCCTGAGCTGCGACGTGTCCAACGCCTTCGATCCCATCTACCCCGAAACCTGCGACAAGCGCAACAACTCTCAGGTCAACTACGGCATTGCGCTGTGCAAGTACACCGGCTCCCGCGGTAAGGGCGGCTGCTCCGACGCCTCCGGCGAGGTCATGGGCCGCATTCGCCGTCTGTTCGACGACAACGACGTGGTCTGGCAGACTGCAGAGCTGGGCAAGGTCGATCAGGGCGGCGGCGGCACCGTGGCTGCTTACATGGCCAACCGCAACATCGACACGCTGGACGCGGGCGTTCCCGTGCTGTCCATGCACGCCCCGATGGAGGTCGTCTCCAAGCTGGACTGCTACATGACCATGAAGGGCATGAAGGCGGTCTACAATGACTGATTTCACCAAACAGGGGGAGACCGTCCGGGTCTCCCCCTGGATTCGATTTCAGGCGATTTTGCTTGCAGTGATCGCGCTGCTGTTGGTCGTCTGCGTGGTGCTGCTGGCGGGGTTTGCTTCCAAGCTCCACCGCAGTCTGGAAACCGTGCAGGCCGATCTGGAGGCCCTTGAGATGGACCCCATCAACGAAGCGGTGGCGGCTCTGACCGAGGCGGCCCGGCAGCTCTCCACTGTGGACGCAGAGGGGCTGAACCAGACCGCCGAGGCGCTGAAAACCGCTGCAGGCCATCTTGCAGTCGTGGACGTGAGCGGGCTGAACCAGACGGCACAATCTCTGCGCACAGCGGCGGATCGGCTTGCAGACGTCGATATGGAGGCGCTCAACGAGGCCATTGCCTCACTGAAGGAAGCTGCAAACACACTCAAGGAACTGGATATCGAAGCCTTTAACGGGGTCATTCAATCTCTGAACAACACCGCCGTCAAGCTGAAACGGATCAGCGACACGATCAGCGGCGTTTTCGGCGGATAACAGTTGATTGACAACATCTGTTCGATATGGTATAATCATGCAGGTGGAGTCGATTCGGTGTTTGTCAGTCATCCCAAAGGACTTCACACACAAACGCAGACATGACTCTGTTTGGAGTCAAAAAGGAGGTATTATGCCAAACGCTTATTTTACCATCGCACGTCCTGAAAACGACGCTTTCCGCGGCTATCTGCCCGGTTCCAAAGAACGCGCGGAATTGAAGGAAGAGCTTGCCCGCCAGTCTGCCGAGGTCGTAAAGATTCCGCTCATCATCGGTGGAAAGGAAATCTTTACAGAGAAGACCTACAAAGTCACCATGCCCCACGATCACGGTCATGTGATTGCCGAGTGCTCGATTGCCGGGGAAAAAGAGCTGACCATGGCGGTTGACGCCGCCCTCGCCGCGAAAAAGGCTTGGGAAGAAATGCCCTGGGAGCACCGTTCCGCAATTTTCCTGAAGGCCGCAGAGATGGTCACCGGCCCCTACCGGAAGGTGCTGAATGCTTCCACCATGCTCGGCCAGTCCAAGACTGCCTTCCAGGCGGAGATTGATATTGCCGAGCTGGCTGACTTTCTGCGCTTCGGCGTCTGGTCCGCTCAGGAGATTTTCAAGGATCAGCCGGGTTCCGCGCCCGGGATCTGGGACCGTCAGGATTACCGTCCCCTCGACGGCTTTATCTGCGCGATTACGCCGTTTAACTTCACCTCCATCGGTGGAAACCTGCCCACCGCCCCGGCCATTGTCGGCAACGTCGCGGTCTGGAAGCCCTCCCGCACAGCGGT
>CACXHI010000139.1 GCA_902767395.1 Oscillospiraceae bacterium | reverse complement strand
GTTGGCCCAGCTTCTGCATGAGAACGTCCGTCAAAATGAGGTTGACCTGCGCCTGTCCGACGCGGTGGAGTCCTTTGCCGACGACGGCAGCCGGGTTCACATCCGGCTCAAAAGCGGCGCGGAGGTTGCCGCGGAGCTGGTGATTCTTTCCATCGGTGTGCGGCCCAACAGCCAGCTTGCCGAGGCGGCAGGCTTGGAGTTGAACGGGCGCGGCGGCATCGTGGTGGATGCGTGTATGCGGACGAGCGATCCGGCGATCTACGCCGTGGGCGACGTGGCGGAGGTGGAGGACGTTGTTTCCAAGGAGCGGACCATGGTTCCGCTGGCCGGTCCGGCGAACAAGCAGGGGCGCATTGTTGCCAATTTGCTGGCCGGACGGGAGGACAGCTACAAGGGCACGCAGGGCTCCTCTGTGGCAAAGGTCTTCGATTTGACCGCCGCAGTTACCGGCGCCAACGAAAAGACGCTGCTCCGCCGGGGCATGGAGAAGGGCAGAGACTATGAAAGCCTGATTATCACCCAGAATTCCCATGCCGGTTACTATCCCGGCGCGGTTCCCATGACGATCAAGCTGCTCTGGGAGAAGGAGAGCGGGAAGCTCCTCGGCGCGCAGATCGTTGGCCGGGAAGGCGTGGACAAGCGTATCGACACGCTGGGCGTGGCGCTGCGGCTGGGCGGCACGGTTTCCGATCTGAAGGATCTGGAGCTGGCCTATGCGCCGCCCTATTCCTCCGCGAAGGACCCGGTCAACATGGCGGGTTTCGTGGCGGAGAACATTCGCACGGGGCTGGTCTCCCTTGCCGCCTGGGACGAGCCGGATACCGCTGCCGACGCTGCCCTGCTGGACGTGCGCGAGGAGGCGGAGGTCATGGCCTACGCGATTCCCGGCGCGATCAATATTCCGCTTGGACAGCTTCGGGACCGTCTGGGCGAGCTGGACCGGGAAAAGCCGCAGATCGTGTTCTGCGCTGTGGGCGTGCGTGCCTACAACGCGGCGCGCATCCTCGCGCAGAATGGGTTTGAGCGGGTGAAGGTCTATCCGGGCGGCGCGCGCTTCTACGGCTCCACCCACCCGCAGACGAAGATCCCGGCGCCGGCGGCCCGGAAGGAAGAGGAAAAAGCGCCCGCGCAGCCGCCGAAGCAGGCGGCAGCCGCCCCCGCACAGACCGCCGCAAAGAAGGTTCGCCTCGACTGCTGCGGGATGCAGTGCCCCGGCCCAATCATGGAGGTCTTCAAATCGGTCAAGACCATGCGCGACGGCGATTTGCTGGAGGTGACGGCCTCCGATCCCGGCTTTGCCCGCGACATTGTTTCCTGGTGTGAACGCACGGGAAACACCTTGGTCGGCGTGGAGCAGAGGAAGGGCGAGTACGTTGCCACGCTGCGCAAGGGCGCCGAAGCGCCGATGCAGCCGCAGAAAGGCGACTCCGCACCCGCCGCGCCGAAGGGCAAGACGATCATCGTCTTTGACGGCGATATGGACAAGGTGCTGGCCTCCTTTGTGATTGCCAACGGCGCGCTTGCCATGGGCCGCCCCGTCACCATGTTCTTTACCTTCTGGGGCCTGACCGCGCTGCGGAAGACGGAAAAGGTGGCGGTCAACAAGAACCTGATGGAAAAAATGTTCGGCGTCATGCTGCCGCGCGGCGCCGCAAAAACCAAGCTGTCCAAGATGAACATGGGCGGCGTGGGGACTGCAATGATGCGCGAGATTATGAAGGACAAGCACATCGACAGTCTCGAGGATATGATGAAGAAAGCGATGGAGAACGGCGTGAAGATCATTGCCTGCTCTATGAGCATGGACGTGATGGGCATTCGCCCCGAGGAACTGATCGACGGCGTAGAAATCGGCGGCGTCGGCACCTATCTGGGTGACGCGGAGCAGTCCGACGTGAATCTGTTTATTTGATCCGAAGCGTCCCACGCGACGAGCTGCGCGGCCCCTCGCCGGGCCGCGCCACTGAAAGGAGGAAACTATGAAGCTGCTGCGATTTGATCGGTTGGAGGCGTTGGACTTTCCGAAGCTGATGGGAGTCTACCGGGAGAGCAATCTGGAAAATATTCCGTACCTTTTCCCGGAGGAAAAGGACCCTGAACGTGGACTGCGGGCAGTGGAGGAGGGTTTCTTCGATTATTTGCGCACGGGGTTCTTTGCCGCACCCGGCAACCGGTACTATGTGCTGGACGACAACGGGTGCTGGGTCTGCGCGATTCGCCTTTCCCCCGTGCCGAGCCGAGCCAGCGCTTCCTATGCAGAAGCGCTGGAGACTGCCCCGACGCAGCGGCGAAAGGGGTATGCACGAAAGCTGATGGAGCTGCTGGCCTTCTCCCTGGCGCAGGATGGCCCCTTTGAACTGACTGACAGTGTACACAAGAAAAATGAAGCCTCGCTGGCCTTTCACAAAAGCGTTGGCTTTGAGATCGTTCAGGAAAACGCCGTCTGCGCCCTGAACGGGAACGTCAACGAGCAGGCATACGGCCTGCGCTATCGCTTCGAGGGCAGAGACCGAGCGGACGGCCTTTGTCCGGCGTCCCTCTCTGCGCGATATCAGGTGCGTTTTCTGACAGAGGCGGATATCCCGGCGATGTTGACGCTCTGCGAGGGCAACCCGCTCTATTATCGGCACTGTCCGCCCCCGCCGTCGGAGGATTCCATCCGCGCCGATCTGGCAGCCCTGCCGCCCTGCAAGACGCTTGCGGACAAATTCTACGTCGGCTTTTATGAAGACGGAGCGTTGGCTGCAGTGCTGGATCTGATTCCGGGCTTCCCCAAGCCGGAGATTGCCTTCTGGGGCTTTTTCATGGTGGACGCCGCCCGGCAGGGGAGCGGCGTGGGCACCGCTCTGGTTTCCGAGCTCTGCGCCGCTCTGGGGCGCTTCGGCTTCCGGGCGGTTCGTCTTGGCTGGGTGCGCGGCAATCCGCAGGCGGAGCACTTCTGGAAGAAGAACGGCTTCTCAGAGACCGGCGTGAGCTACGAGACAAACGGATATACGGTGGTGCTGGCCCAGCGGGCTCTTTTGCCGGAGCGCCGGGCTGCCGACGGGGAGGCCGACTGATGCGAAAACGGATTCTGGTGCTCGGCTGTCCCGGCAGCGGCAAGAGCACGTTTGCCAGACAGATCCGGAACCAGACAGGGCTGCCGCTGATTCATTTGGATAATCTCTGGTGGAGGCCGGACCGGACGCACATCTCCCGGGAGGACTTTGACCGCAAGCTGGAGACCCTGCTGGCAAGCGAACAATGGATCATCGACGGGAATTACAGGCGAACCTATGCAGTACGGATTCGCGCCTGTGATACCGTCGTCTTCCTCGACTATGACGAGGAAACCTGTCTGCGCGGGATCACGGAGCGGGTCGGGAAGAAGCGCGAGGATATGCCATGGACGGAGCACCAGCTCGACCCCGAGCTGGTGGCGATGGTTCGCGGATATGGGGAGCAGACGCGGCCCGCGCTACTTGCCCTGCTGGCCCAGCATCCGGAAAAGGAGATTCTGATTTTTGAGACGCGCCAAGCGGCGCAGAAGTGGCTGGAAGATGGAATGCCTTGCGGCGAAACAGATACACGGAACGAGGAGGAAGCCTGATGAAAATCGTAGTATTGGACGGATATGTGGAAAATCCCGGCGACCTGAGTTGGGATGCGCTGGGAGCGCTCGGCGCGCTGACGGTCTATGACCGTACCGACCTGCATGACGAGCAGGCGGCAATTGACCGGATCGGGGATGCGGAGCTGGTTTTCACCAACAAAACGCCGATCACGCGGCGAGTCCTGGAGGCCTGCCCGCAGATTCGTTTCATTGGGGTGCTGGCGACGGGCTACAACGTGGTCGATACGACCTTTGCCCGGGAGCGGGGGATTCCGGTCTGCAACGTTCCGGCCTACGGCACGGCCTCGGTCAGTCAGTTCTCCATCGCCCTGCTCTTGGAGGTCTGCCACCACGTCGGACATCACAGCGACAGCGTCCGCGCCGGCGACTGGACGCGCAGCAAGGACTGGTGCTACTGGGACTATCCGCTCATTGAGCTGGAGGGAAAGACCATCGGCATCATCGGCTTCGGACGCATCGGCCAGCAGGAGGGGCGCGTTGCCGCCGCGCTGGGAATGCGCGTCCTTGCCTGCGACGGGAAGCCCACCGATTCCGGCAGACAAATCGCGGAGTACGTCAGTCTCGAAGAGCTGTACGCCCGTGCCGACGTGATTACCCTGCACTGCAACCTGACGGCGGAGAATACGGGCATGATCAACCGCGACGCCATTTCCCGGATGAAGGACGGAGTCATTCTGATTAACAACGCCCGGGGGCAGCTGATTGTGGAGCAGGACTTGGCGGATGCGCTGAACAGCGGCAAGGTCGCCGCCGCCGGGCTGGACGTGGTTTCCACCGAGCCGATCCGGGCGGACAACCCCCTGCTCGGGGCGAAAAACTGTATCCTGACGCCCCACATCTCCTGGGCGCCGAAGGAGAGCCGTCAGCGAATCATGGATTGCAGCGTGGAAAACGCCAGAGCCTTCCTCGCCGGAAGGCCGCAGAACGTCGTCAACTGAAACGGCGGCAAAGAAAGAACGCACACCCCGCAAAACAGGGGCGTGCGTCTTCTCTTTTCAAGAGATTATTCCTCGTCCAGCCGTGCTGCGGCCTCTGTCAGACTGATTCCCTCAGCCCGCGCAATTCGGGCCAGATCCTCGTACTCGTACTTATGCCGGGTGATGCCGTAGCCCGAGGAATCCTTGCGGCGAACCGTTCCGAACGGGGTATCCAGCGCAGTCACCGTTCGATCCAGCACATACCGTCCGGCGGCAAATTCCCGAATCCCAAGGGTCGTGGTATGGCGGAAGAGCAGGGCGACCATGCGCTGCCGATCCTCCGGCTTGCACAGGACGCGCAGCAAAATTCCCGGCCGGGATTTTTTCATTCCGATTCCGACCGTGTAGACGTCCAGCGCGCCGGCGGCAAACAGCGCCTCCATCGCAAACCCCACAGCCTCGCCGGTCATGTCGTCCACGTTGCAGGCCAGCTCATAGATTTCTTCGGATTGCTGTGCGCTCTCGCCCAGCATGGCGCGCACGCAGTTTGCCGCCTCGAAGTCCTTGCGGCCCATCCCGTAGCCAATGGCCTGTACCCGCATCGGCGGCATGGGGCCAAAGTCCTGTACAAAATGCCGCAGCAGCGCCGCACCGGTCGGGGTGCAAAGCTCGCTGGGAATGCTGCCGCCGTAGATTGGGACGCCGCGCAGCAGCAGGGCCGTTGCCGGGGCGGGAACCGGAAGCAGACCGTGGGCACAGCGGACCTGTCCGCTGCCGACGTGAATGGGGGAGGCCGCGATCCGGTCCGGCGCGAGGCGATGGATCAGGGTACATACGGCGGCAATATCCGCCACTGCGTCCATCGTGCCGACCTCGTGGAAGTGAATCTCAGGAATGGGAACGCCGTGAACCTGACTTTCAGCTTCCGCCAGCAGCCCGTAGACAGCCAGCACGTCGGCCTTCACCGGCTCCTGCAGGGCCAGATGCGCCTTGACCAGATGCTCGATCTGCGCCATCCCGCTGTGATGGTGTTCGTGCCCGTGATCGTGATCGTGGTCGTGATTTTGGGGGTGGTCATTTGCGTGATCGTGATCGTGATCGTGATCGTGAGGATGGTCATGTTCGTGGCAAGGGTCGTGAGGATGCGGGTCCGCATGGGAATGGACGCCTTCCTCCGCTTCGTCCACGGTGACGCGCACGGCGGTTCCGGTGATTCCGCATTTCACGGCAGGATACGCCGCATACTTCACCGTGGGAATGCCGATGCGGTTCAGCTCCGCAACAACGGCCTCCCGATCAGGGAACAGCTCCAGCAGGGCAGCAGTCAGCATGTCCCCGGCTGCGCCCATCGCACAGTCAAAATACAAGGTTCGCATGGATTATCCTCCGTTTGTTTCAGATTCGCGGCGGCAGTCTGCCGACTGGATTTGCATGTGATTAATCCGGCTTGCTATGAAGCCCGCGCCGAAGCCGTTGTCGATGTTCACCACACTGACGCCGCTGGCGCAGGAGTTGAGCATCGACAGCAGGGCGGAAAGCCCGTGGAAGGACGCACCGTAGCCCACGCTGGTCGGTACGGCAATCACCGGGCAGTCCGCCAGCCCGCCGATCACACTGGCGAGCGCACCCTCCATACCGGCGATAGCAATGATGATGCTCGCACTCATAATCTCGTCTAAATGCTTCAAAAGACGGTGCAGCCCCGCCACGCCCACGTCATAGAGCCGAACGACCCGGTTGCCCAGAATCTCCGCCGTCAGGGCGGCTTCCTCGGCAACGGGGATATCGCTCGTTCCGCCCGTGGCAACGACAATGCTTCCGATCCCGTTCGGGGCGGGGAGCTTGCCGATGATGCCACAGCGGGCGTCCGCATGGTAGTCCAGCGGCAGGGCTGCGCCGACCGTCTCGGCGGCCTGTGCCGACATGCGCGTGATCAAAACCGGCTCCTGCCCCGCATCCAACAGGGAGCGGGCGATTCCGACGATCTGCTCCGGCGTTTTGCTTGCGCCGTAGATGACCTCCGCCGCCCCCTGCCGCAGAGCCCGGTGGTGATCCACCTTCGCATAGCCCAGATCGGAGAAGGGCTGTGTTTTGAGCGCAAGCAGGGCCTCGTCAATGCCGAGACGCCCTGCCTGTACCTGCTCCAGAATGGAGCGAATTTCCTGCTTCATCCTCTTACCTCCAAATCCAGCGAAACCGTCCGATACCACCGCCGCAGCGTTGCGGCAACCTCCGCCCGGTGCTCCAGAAGCAGCGGAAGCTGCGCCTGCCGAAGCTGGATCCGGGCGTGCCCGGCCTGCGTGCGAACCCGGAAATCCGTGAAGCCGAGGGAAGCAAGGAAGGCCTCCGCCTGCTCCACGGCATGGAGCTTCTCAGCGGTGATTGGCTCTCCGGTGGGAATGCGCGTGGCGAGGCAGGCATAGGCGGGCTTGTCCCATGTGAACAGCCCCGCTTCGCGGGAGCGTCTGCGAATTTCGTCCTTGCGCAGACCGCACAGACGGAGCGGAGAGAGCACGCCAAGCTCTCGCAGGGCACGCATCCCCGGCCGGTCGCCGTCGTCGTCGGAGGCGTTCGTTCCGTCCAGCAGGACGGAGAAGCCGTCCGCCCTTGCCCGCGCCCAGATGGCGGACATGATTGCCGTCTTGCAAAGATAACAGCGGTTTGCGGGGTTCCCCGCCACGCCGCCCACGGCGAGCACGTCCAACTCCAAAACGGTCAACTCCGCCGAAAGCGCGTCCGCCAGACGCCTTGCGTCCTCGCGTTCAAAGCCCGGCTGAAAAGAGGATTGGACGTAGTACGCCCTGTGCCGTCTTGCATACCGGGCGGCGGCATAGAGCAGATAGGCGGAATCAACGCCGCCGGAAAAGGCAATCGCGGTTTCCGGGTGCGCGTGAAAAAAAACCTCAAGCGTCATGTGCTTCCCTCATAAATGATTTGGATTCAATTGGTTCGCCCGACGCGCAGGGTTCGCATGGAATTCAAAATGGCAATCACGCTCACGCCAACGTCCCCGAAGACGGCAAGCCACATGTTGGCGTAGCCCAGCGCGCCGAGAATCAAAATGGCAAACTTGACAACCAGCGCAAACGCAATGTTCTGCCGGACGATTCGCAGCGTCTTACCGGCAATCCGCATCGCGGTGGGGAGCTTTTCCAGATCGTCATCCATGATGACCACGTCCGCCGCCTCAATCGCCGCATCGGAGCCGAGCGACCCCATTGCGATGCCGATATCCGCGCGCGAGAGCACCGGCGCGTCGTTCAAGCCGTCACCCACATAGCCGAGCGCACGGGTTTTCGGCTGCTGTTCCAGCAGGGACTCCAGCGCAGTAACCTTGTCCTGCGGCAGAAGCTCCGATTCCACCTGATCCAGACCGAGGGCACGTCCCACGGCCTCTGCGGTCTGCTTCCTGTCGCCGGAGAGCATGACGGTTTTCTCCACACCTGCGGTGCGCAGCGCGTGCAGTGCCGAAGCCGCACCGTCCTTGATCCGATCCGAAATCACCAGCACACCCTGATAGACGCCGCCCAGCGCGACGTAGACCAGCGTGCCCTCCTCATCGACAGGGGAGAAGGCGACGCCGCGCTCCTCCAGCAGCTTCGCACTGCCAACCAGCAGCTCCCTGCCGTCCACAATGGCGAGCAATCCGAGACCGCTCAGCTCCTGAACGGCTCCCATCCGGCGCAAGTCGGGGGACTTGCCCCAAGCCTCCCGGATGGACAGGGCAATGGGGTGCGTTGAGCAGCCCTCACCCAGAGCCGCAAGCTCCAGCAGCTCCGCCTCGGTTCCCACAGCGGGACGCACGGCGCTGACCTTGAACTCGCCGCGCGTCAACGTGCCGGTCTTGTCAAAGACCAGCGTGGAAAGCTTTGCCATGGTTTCCAGATAGTTGCTTCCCTTGACCAGAATGCCCTGCCGGGAGGCGGCCCCGATTCCGCCGAAGAAGCCCAGCGGCACGGAGATCACCAGCGCACAGGGGCAGGAAACGACCAAAAAGATGCAGGCGCGGCGAATCCATTCGCTCCATTCCTTCTCAAACGCCAGCGGCGGAACCACGGCAAGCGCTACGGCAAACAGGGTGACAATCGGCGTATACCAGCGGGCAAAGCGGGTGATAAAGCCCTCAACCCGCGCCTTGCGGGAAGAGGCGTTCTCCACCAGCTCCAGAATCCGCGTCACCGTCGTGTCGGCATAGGCCTTTGTGGTGCGAACGCGCAGCGTGCCGTTTCCGTTCACGCAGCCGGAGATAATCTCACTGCCCGGCTGTGCCGTGCGGGGAACGGATTCACCCGTCAGGGCGGCAGTGTCAATCCGCGATGTGCCCTGAATGACCACGCCATCCAGTGGAATGCGCTCACCGGGCTTGACCACAATGACGGAGCCGACGGGAATCTCCTCGGGGTCTGTTTCCGTCAGACCGTCCGGGGTTTCCAGATTGGCGTATTCCGGCGCAATGTCCATCATCTGTGCGATGGAACGGCGGCTTTTGCCCACGGCGCAGCTCTGGAACAGCTCGCCCACCTGATAGAGCAGCATGACTGCCGCCGCTTCCGGGTATTCCCCCACGCAAAAGGCGGCAATAGAGGCGATTGCCATCAAAAAGTTTTCGTCAAAGATCTGTCCGTGAAAAATGTGCGCGACTGCTTCCCACAGAACGCCGCTTCCCACCAAAAGGTAGGGAACGAGATAGAGCCCCAGCCTTTGCCATGGAAGCAGAAGCTCCAGCCTGCCGAGACGGTCAAGCACAATCAACGCGATCAGCGCCGCTCCAGCAAGGAGAATGCGGAGCAGCGCACCCTTCTGTTTCTTCGTCATAGCAATCCTCCAACTGATTCCTGTTTATGCTTTTCTTATGATTGCAACTGCACATGGCATTTTGCCATCCACAATTTTGTATATTGCCGACGGATAGCCAAGGTTTTCAAAAAAAGCACGGTAGGCCATCAGATCAAACTGCCGTTTGAAATCCGCTCCGAGAAGCTCCAGAAATCGAGTCACAAGCACATTGGATTTTTTCGTCCTGTTGATGTACGTTGGGATGATCATCTGTCCGCCGGGTCTGGTCACCCGTTCCAACTCCGCGACGGCACGCCGGGGATCTTCCAGCAGGTGAATGACATTTCCTGCAACCACCTTGTCAAAGCGATTGTCTTCATACGGCAGATTTGTCAGATCCGCTTTCTCGAAGCGCACGTTCTGGAAGCTGCGGCATTTCTTTGCTGCCCTTTTCAGCATATTCTCTGCCAGATCCGTCGCCACGAGTTGACGGCAGACGCCCGCGATCCATACGCTGATTGCGCCCGTTCCGCAGGCGCATTCCAGCACGTCGTCCGTTTTTTCAATGGATTCGATCACGGTTTTTCCCGTGTTGAGATAAACCTTCTTGTTGTAGATTTCCTCGAAACAATCATAGACGGCCGCAATGTGATTCCAAAACATCTGCGTTGCCTCCCTTTTGCGGCAAGCTATCTGACGATCCGGCAGCCCTTGTCCACCTTGTCGCAGCATTTCTGCGCCTCGGCCAGAATCTCATCGAAGCGTTCATCCTCCGCGTCAAGCGTCAGCTTCTGCGTCAGAAAGTTCATGCTTGCATCGTGTACGCCGGGAATCTTCTTGATCAGCGCTTCCATTTTTGCCGCGCAGTTTGCGCAGTCCAGATCTTCCATCTTGAATTTCTTTTTCATTGTTTGGTTCCCTCCATCTCATTTGTGCTGCGGTTCAATTGGTTTTGTACTGCCGTCATTCCACCGCAGCTTCTTCCTCGCGCACATGCTCCATGCCCATCTTGCAGATGGTGCGCACGTGCTCATCTGCGAGGGAATAGTAGATCACCCGCCCGGCCTTGCGGTATTTCACCAGATTCGACTGCTTCAAGATCCGGAGCTGGTGACTGACCGAGGACTTGCTCATGCCGAGCAGGACGGAGATATCGCAGACGCACATCTCGGCCTCCATCAGCGCATAGAGGATTTTCAGCCGGGTCGAATCGCTGAACAGCTTAAAGGTGTCCGCCAGATCGAGCAGCAAATCGTCGTCCGGCAGCTTGCCGCGCACCTGATCGACAACCTCCTGATGGATTACCGAGCAGTCCACCCGATCCAGCTCCACGTCGTAAAACCGCATCCTGATGCCCTCCCATAAGGTTGAATCATTGAACGATTGTTCAACTTTCGCGTTTTGATTGTACTATATCGCCCTTGGATTGTCAAGAGGAAAACTGAAAAAAGAGCGAAACAGTGCGCCGTCAATCAAAAGAGACGCGGCCCGGCGATGGGCCGCGTCGGTGGACGCTACTTTGCGTCCGGATAGAAGGCCTGCGTGGGGAAGTCCACCTGCGCAAACAGGTCGCAGGGCTCGTCGGGGGTGCCGGGGTCGTCGGAGCAGCTCCGATCCGGCATAGCGTAGGACAGCGCCGGGATCAGAAGCTGGGTTCCACGCTCCATCCGCACGGTGGAGAACTGTCCCAGCGTAACGTAGAGCAGGCGT
This sequence comes from Oscillospiraceae bacterium, assembly GCA_902767395.1. Lineage (GTDB taxonomy): Bacteria > Bacillota > Clostridia > Oscillospirales > Oscillospiraceae > JAFRPC01. The sequence continues at coordinate 902 of CACXHI010000139.1, read as the reverse complement.
CCGCCGTTCAGCACCGGCTCCTCCGGGAAGAGGGCGCGCACGGCCTGCGGAATCTCGGGCGTTCCGGCGGCGGGGCATTCCCCGGCCTCTGTCACGCGGGAGGACAGAACCATCGGGTCCACTGCCTCCACCACACAGTCCGGGGTGTGGGTCTGGTAGAGCGCGTCGGGCAGAAGCTCGTTGTCGGCGCTGGAGAAGACCTTCGTGCGGCATTCTCCGCCAAAGAGCACGACCCGCTTGGTAAAGACGGCAAGGCCCTCCAGCGCGGAGGGGCGTGTGACGCCCGACATGGCCTCGCCGGTGATGCGATAGAAGAAGCTCAGATCGGCGGTGAAGTGTCCGGGATTGTAGGCAATGGGGGCCACGTCTATGTAGACGTGGAGGAGCTCCGCGCTCCTTGCCCGGGCGTTGACCGCCGTCTCCAGCGCAGTCTGAGACGGGGCTGTGAGATAGACCCGCAGATCCTCGATGCAGTCCTTGTCGATGCAGGCGTCCTCAATCTGCTGCGTGTGGATCCGAACCGGCCCTCGGGATTCCTGAGCCTGACGTCCGGCAGAAATGGTTTGATCCGGCATAGTGATTCCTCCTTGCAATCCAGGCAACCGTTCCGGACGCGCTCCGGGCGGCACGGAGCGATCCCCGGTGCGGACGGAACGGAAGCAGATGGGAAAGCGTTTGCTTTCAATCCCATAATATGAAAAAATTTGCGCGATGTGCGCCGATTTGGATTGTAATTTTCCGGCGGATGCGGTACAATAGACACACTGTCGGAGAAGGGGGGCGCGGACGTGATCAGTCGTCTGAATACCATGGGCCTGAACGGAATCGAGGGCTATCGGATTGCGGTAGAGTGCTTTATTACGAACGGCTTGCCGTATTTCGAAATCGTCGGCCTGCCGGAC
>CACXHI010000138.1 GCA_902767395.1 Oscillospiraceae bacterium | reverse complement strand
GGGCGGCATGTATTGATGACGCGATAAACCCATAAATCACCAGCCGGCACGGTTACCGTGCCGGCTGGTTTTTGCCTGCTGGAGAGATCGGCGCTTGCTATTCCGGCGCTGCAGTGATAGAGTATATATGAAAAAGCAAACCGGAATGAATCTTTCGCCGCGGGCAGTTCCGTTTTGCACAACGGGAAACGGGTGAAAACGGATGTTGAAAAAAACAAAAAAGACAAAACAGGACAACGCGTATTCCACAAGGGGGATTCTGGTCACTGCGGCCGGAGCGATCCTTGCCTTTGGGTTACAGACCGCAGGGATTCTGATCGGGAAGGGACATGACTTCCCAAACGCTGGCGTTGTACTGACAATCAGCTGCATCCTGCCGCCAATTCTGCTGGTGATGAACCTGATACTGACCAAATGCTACACAAAAAAGCTGAGCGAAACAAAGATCGAGGAAATGCAGCGATATTTTCTGTCCCAGCGGGAGCTGGCGCAGCAGACGTCCGAACAGAATGTTGCTTTTCTCCGACGCTGGCGGCATTTGACTGACGCCTATGCAGTACTGATTGGCTGTCTGGGATCGCTGATCGCCTTTTTTTCCGGCTTGCGTTTCAGCGTTTTCTCTGGTGTGGCCTTTTGGTTTTATGCGGTTTATCTGCTGATCGCAGCGTTCAGCCGAATCCGCTTCCATATTCCCACGGCTTTTATGGACGAAGATGATTCCCTTTATGTTTCTCGGGAAGACTATCCGAATCTCTATGCCCTGGCACAGAAGGCAGCCGACGAGATGGGCTGCGGCAAACAGATCCGCATTGCGCTGCAGCAGGATGGGAATGTGGGAATTGCAGAATATGGGGACGTGGCATCCCTGCAGATCGGAGCGTTCCTTTTCAACTGTCTGTCCGATCGGGAACTGTATGCCATATTACTTCACGAATTTTCCCACATTGTGCACAATACCCACCGAGCGGAGGACCGCTTTGACGTGTGGCTCAATTACGGACAGACGCCGACATGCGTTTCCGGCGTGACGGGACTGTTGTTTCTCTACCCGGACGCGGTCAGTACCTTCCGCTACATGGTCTATCAGTTTTCCACATCCGTGCTCCATGAAGCAGAGGCGGATCGTGCCATGCTTCGCGCGGGCGATGGCTCTGTGGCTGCCTCAGCTCTGATCAAGACCTATTATTATGACCGCTTCGAATCCGAGAATCAGACGTACGATTCGCCCAACGATTTTGAGACGGAGGAGATTCGCCCGGATCTGGCATCCAGATACTTTGCTCTGTTCAAGGAGCGGCTTGCACAGCGCCGGCAGGTCTGGGATGGACTCATCGATTCGGAGATCCTTGCCAACAATGCGACCCACCCCACGCTGAAAATGCGCATGGAAGCTTTTGGCGTTTCCAATGCACGGCCCCTGCCCGATGACAGCCCTGCGGCCTCTGAAGACGAGCGCGTCAAGGCGCTGGCCTTCCTCGATGCGCAGATCGCGCGGCAGCTGCAGGAGCAGTATCCACAGATGCGTGAGGAACGGTATCTGAAGCCGCTGCAAATTGTTGAAAAGTGGGAAGCAGAGGGGAGACCCATTGCACCAGAAAAGTACCGCGATGTGGTCATGGCCCTTCATCAAATCGGTCGAAGCGCCGACGCCGAGGCCCTGTGCGAACGCGCCATTGCGGAGCTGCCCGATGCGGCGGCGATGTTTGCCTGCTTTGAAAAAGGCAAGATCCTGCTTCGACGCTATGATCCCGCCGGGTTAGCGTATATGTATCGCGCGGTGGAGGGCAATCACAATTTTACTGAGGAAGGCATGGAGGAGATCGGTGTTTTCTGCTGTATGACCGGAAATGCGGAGGAGCTTGCCCGCTACCGTGCGCGCGCACTGGAGCTATCCCAGAGGCAGGTGGACGAGTACAGCCAGATCGGTGAGCTGCACAGGAGCGACAATCTCGGCACGGAGCAGCTCCCCGAGGGGGTCCTGGAGGACATTCTGGCCCACATCCGAACCTTTGAGGCAGGCAGCATCGATAAGATCTACCTGGTCCGCAAGACGATTTCGCCAGATCTGTTCAGCAGCGCCTTTGTCGTCCGTTTTGTGAAGGACTGCGATCCCGAACTGCGCGACGAGGTCATGCACGGGATCTTCAGCTATCTCGACACAGTAAGCGACTGGCAGTATTCTCTGTTCGATTATGATGACGTCAAACGGATCGGCGTAGAAAAGATCGAAGGAAGCCTCGTCTATCAGAAGCCAGACGCCTGCTGATCGGCACAGAGGCCCAGGACCGAATCTATCTGGAAAACGTACCACCCTCCGGGGTGGTGCGTTTTGGTTGTATCAAAGACAACCCCCGGCTGTGCCGGGGTACAAAAAACAGCGTATAGCGAGGAGAACAGCAGACAAGAAAAAACGCCCTGTTAGATTGGAAGTGATTTGCCAACCACACAACAATCAAAACAGGGAGGTCTTTAGCGTGAAAGAAAAAGCATCAATGGTTTAGAACACATTATATGGAGATGTCAATACCATGTAGTATTTGCACCGAAATACCGAAGATTGGCGATATATGGAGTAATAAAGGTTGACATAGGAAAAATCCTAAGACAACTATGCCAGCAAAAGAAATAGAAAACATAGAAGCGGAGTAATGCAGAGACTATGTGCATATGTTAATAAGCATCCCGCCAAAGAAAAGGCACTCCCGGGAAGCATTTTGCTTTTCCGGAAGTGTCTTTTTCATTGGACTGTGCAGCCGCCGCGCGGCGGCATGGTCCGGCGGGCAGCGCGTGCGGATGCTCCGGCTGCCGGTCAGGCGCTTCGTGCACTCCGGCGGCGGAAAAAAGCACGAAAAAACCATTGCAACGAATAAACATCATGGTATAATCAAAATAGAATACGGAAAAGGAGGTCATCCCCATGAAGCCTTCCACACGCCTCTGCGCGATCCTGCTGTGCGCGGCGCTGCTGCTGTCGTGCTTCCCGGCGGCGTCTGTCCGCGCGGCGGAGCCGAAAACGAAAGACCTCGGCGCGTGCACCTTCGACATGACCAACGGCGTTGCCTATTATCCCACGGATGAGCAGGCCATGCAGGCGTTTACCGGCATCCTGCTGTATGCGGCCTTAAACGGCGGCCTGCGATCGGTCGAAGGCGGCGGTTATGACGTCAATGACGACGGCGTCGCCGATTTTATTCAGACCACGCAATACGGTTCCGACTGCTTTCAGCCGCTGGACACCGCTTCGCTGGAGGGACCGGTGGAAATCAAGCTGAGCGAGGAAATCATACAATCCTATGAGGACGATGACGACGTCAAGGCCTATTATTCCTCCCTGATCTTTGTGCTTCCCACGAAATTTGACCTCTGGGTGACCGGCGTGCACGTGACCACGGCAAACCAAAATAACATCGACGGCAAGCACGTGCTGTTATACAGGCCGGAACAAAATGAATTGGTCATAAACAGTAACCCTAACGGGACTTTTCCTGCAGAAAAGAGCTATCATAACGCCCTGGTTTACAGCGAAATGGACGGACTGACAGTAATAGGCAGCTGGGCCAAGACCTATACGCTTACCACGGAAGCCGATTACTGCTTCTACTCCGCCGCGCCGAACATTGCCTTCTGCGGCAATCTGAGACTCAAAAGCGAAAAATACTGCGTTCAGGCAAAGAATGTGCAGGTGACGGGCTTCTCGCTGAACGTGACCGGCGGCGAGCGCGGCATCCACGCGGAGCAAACCCTTCAGATGATCGACGGGACCCTGAGCGCCCATGCCACAAATACCGCGAACGCCTATGCCGTGCTTGCGGGCAAGTCCATAGAGCTTGCCGAGCATATGCAGGTGCAGACGCCGACGGACGGCGAGGTCAAGGCGCTGTCCAACGTCGGCGAATATGCCGAATGCGCCTCCGTTGTGGAATCCGGCGGGCTCACGCCGGCCAGGGACGCGGTGATTTACGCAGAGGCCTATGGCCTGTCGGTCGACGGAATCTACGTCACCGAGGCAAACCGAGAGGACATTCGGCACAACGGGATCTTTTCCTTCGACGGCGACCGCACCCTCTCGGTAAAAGGCGATTATTCCGCCAGATTCGACAGCCTCATCTTTAACAGTTCCATCAAAGATCTTGTCATCCGTGTGGAGAAGGATTCCGTCCTGCGTTTTGATAACGCGGGCAACATCGGCACCTATCGGGATATGACCATCACCGGCCCCGGCAGACTGACGCTCCTGTGCGCCGCCAGCACTGCGCTCTTTGCCGGCAGCAGCGCAACGCTGACGCTGGAGGATCTATATCTGGAGGTGC
>CACXHI010000137.1 GCA_902767395.1 Oscillospiraceae bacterium | reverse complement strand
GGACGCCCGGGGCGACCGGACCCCCGGGGAGTTCTACCAGCTGGACATGGAGATGGCCTTCGCCACCCAGGACGACGTGCTGGCAGTACTGGAGAAGGTGCTGGTCCCCGTGTTCGAGCAGTACGGCGTCTACAAGCGGGTGACTCCGGCCCCCTTCCGCCGGATCCCCTTCGCGGAGGCTATGGAGAAGTACGGCACCGACAAGCCGGACCTCCGGATCGACCTTGAGATCCAGGACGCCACGGAGCTGCTCCAGCCCATCGGCTTCGGACCCTTTGAGGGCAACACCGTCAAGGCTGTGGTGGTCTCCGGCTTCTCCGCCACCCGGAAGCAGATCGACAAGCTCTGCACGGAGGTGGAGGTCCAGACCGCCGAGAAGTCCTACTGGTTCCGCCTGGACGAAAGCGGCGAGGTCGTGGGCGGCATCGCCAAGTTCATCCAGCCCGTGAAGGAGCAGGTCATCGCCGCCCTGGGGCTGGAGCCGGGATGCTTCGTGGGTCTCACCGCCGGGAAGAGGGCCGTGGCCCAGAAGACTGCCGGCGTGCTGCGCACCAAGCTGGGCGCCCTGTGCCCGGACCATATGGACAGGGAGCAGTACCAGTTCTGCTGGATCGTGGATTTCCCCATGTATGAGATCGGGGAGGAGAGCGGGGAGCTGGAGTTCTGCCATAACCCCTTCTCCATGCCCGACGGGGGCCTTGCGACCCTGGAAAAGGCCGCCCGGGGCGAGATCGATCCCCTGACCATCACCGCCTGTCAGTACGATCTGGTCATCAACGGCTATGAGTCCGCCTCCGGCGCGGTGCGGAACCACGACCCCGCAATCATGGTCAAGGCCTTCGAACTGGTTCGACTCGGAGAGGCGGAGGTCAAGGCCAAGTTCCCCGCCATGTATAACGCCTTCACCTACGGCGCGCCTCCCCATGCGGGCGCAGCTCCCGGTGTGGATCGCATGATTATGCTCCTGACCGGCGAGGAATCCATCCGCGAGGTCATCACCTTCCCCATGAATCAGAAGGCGCAGGACGTGATGATGGATGCCCCTACCACTGTGGATCAAAAGCAACTTGACGACGTGCATATTGCCATCGCTGTGGAGGAGGAAGCCTGATTTGGCCTTCTCCCCCTTCGGTGAATCCAAAGCAAATGGAGAGGCCATTTTGAAAACGACGCAGCGCGCCGTCCCCAACTAAGGGGGCGGCGCGCTCGGCCTGCCAAAGAACCGAGATTCAATTGAAATATCGGGAGGATCTTGCGTTGAAAGGAGAGGCTGCTGCGGTCAGCTGCCACTACGGAAAAAGCCAAATGGCGGGAGAGAGCGGTTGCGTTTCCGGTGTGGGTATGATATAATCCACTGGAAACGAATTCCGCAGGAGGAACGGACCATGGACATCATTGCCATTCTCGCCAAAGAGCTTGGGCGGGAAACGAAACACATTGAGAACGTCGTAAGTCTGCTCGACGAGGGCAACACGATTCCCTTTATTGCCCGCTACCGGAAGGAACTGCACGGGTCGATGGACGACACGGCCCTGCGAACGCTGGAAACGCGGCTGCAATACTTACGTGGGCTGGAGGAACGTCGCCAGACGATTGAAAAGGCCATCGAAGCACAGGGCAAGCTGACCGAAGCATTGCAGGATGCGCTCCAACGCTGCGCCACCCTTGCGGAGCTGGAGGATCTCTACCGCCCCTACAAGCAGAAGCGCCGCACCCGCGCAACCGTGGCACGGGAGAAGGGCTTGGAGCCGCTGGCTGCCCTGCTCTTTGCCCAACAGCCCGACTGTCCCCGGCTGGAGCTTGCCGCCGCAGACTATCTCGACGCGGAGAAGGGCATCCAGACCGTAGAGGACGCGCTGGCCGGCGCGTCGGACATCATTGCCGAGTGGATTTCGGACGACGCCGCGCTGCGCAAGGCTCTGCGCCGTCTGCTGCGTGAAAAGGCCGTCCTCCACACCGAGGCCGCCTCGGAGGAGGATTCCGTCTACGCCCTCTACTACGATTTTACCCAGTCGGTGAGCAAACTGCAGGGCTATCAGATTCTGGCCATCAACCGGGGCGAGAAGGAGAAGTTTTTGAAGGTCAGCGTTGTGTTAAACGAGATGCTTGCAATGCAGACCGTTCGCCGCGCCTCGGTGAAGTTCGGCAGCGCCGCGACGGAATTCGTCATGGCGTCGGCACAGGACGCCTATGATCGGCTGATCTTCCCCTCCGTAGAACGGGAACTGCGCGCAGAGCTGACCGAGGAAGCCTGCGAGGGTGCCATCGGGCAGTTTGCCCTGAATCTGCGTCCGCTTCTGATGCAGCCGCCCGTCAAGGGCAAGGTCACGATGGGCTTGGACCCCGGTTATCGCATGGGCTGTAAGGTTGCTGTGGTGGACGCGACCGGAAAGGTGCTGGATACCGCCGTGGTCTATCCCACCTACGGCGAACGGCAGAAGGCGGAGGCAATTGCGACGCTCTCCCGCCTGATTCGACGGCATGGCGTGGAGCACATTGCTATCGGCAACGGAACGGCCAGCCGTGAAACCGAGCAGATGACGGTGGAGCTGATCCGGCAGGAGAAGGAGGCTGGGCGGCAGTTGAGCTATATGATCGTCTCAGAGGCCGGTGCTTCGGTCTACTCCGCCTCAGAGCTGGCGGCAAAGGAGTTCCCGCAGTTCGACGTGAACCTGCGCTCTGCCGTCTCCATTGCCCGCAGATTGCAAGACCCGCTGGCGGAGCTGGTCAAGATCGAGCCGAAGGCCATCGGCGTCGGTCAGTATCAGCATGATATGCCGTCTAAGCAGTTGGACGCCGCGCTGGACGCGGTCGTGGAGGACTGCGTGAACGCTGTGGGCGTCGATCTGAATACTGCCTCCCCTTCCCTGCTCCAGCGAGTTTCCGGTCTGACGGCGGCGACCGCAAAGAACATTGTGGCCTACCGCGAGGAAAACGGAGCCTTTGCATCCCGTGCGCAGATTAAGAAGGTTCCGAAGCTGGGGCCAAAGGCCTTTGAACAGTGCGCCGGCTTTCTTCGCGTGCCAGAGAGCAAAAACGTACTGGACAACACTGCCGTCCATCCGGAATCCTACGAGGCCGCAAAGGGGCTTTTGGCGCTGACAGGACACAATCTGACGGACGTAGCGGCGCAAAAGCTGACCGGACTTGCCGCCGAGCTGCGCACCTACGGCGAAGAGAAGGCCGCCGACGCGCTGGGGATCGGTCTGCCCACCCTCCGCGACGTCGTGGCCGAGCTGCAAAAGCCGGGACGAGACCTGCGCGACAGTCTGCCCCAGCCGATCCTCCGCACCGACGTTTTGGAGCTGAAGGATTTGAAGCCCGGTATGGTGCTTTCCGGGACCGTGCGCAACGTCATCGACTTCGGCGCCTTTGTGGACATTGGGGTCCATCAGGACGGTCTGGTGCATATCTCCGAAATTGCGGATCGCTTTGTAAAGCACCCCTCCGAAGTGCTGTCCGTGGGCGACGTTGTCAAGGTCAAGGTCTTGCAGGTAGATGAAAAGAAGCAGCGCATCGGCCTGTCCATCAAGCAGGCGAAGGAATAGTACCCAAATGGGCAAATAATAATCGGCAGCCGACACTTTAGAAGGTGTCGGCTGCTATGACTATGGATTAATCTCAATTTACGAGATGCCCGTTCCAAATTCAACGAGCGATTCTCTACGACTCTCGAATCGTGTCAATGATGTTCACCTGCGTTGCTCGGAATGCAGGGATCAGGCTAAAGCCGAGAATTGAGGAAAAGGCATAGCAAAGAAACAGCCAAATCGTCGAGGGATAGACCCAAACAACAAAATCCATTGCAAGGAACCTTCTCTGATAGTATGTGTACGCCAAAAGCGCCAATGAAACAAGACAAATCGAAAACAGCATTGCGACAAGGGAGGTAATGATATTCTCTACCAAAAACTCAAACATGATCGCTCCGTCGCCGGCGCCAAGGGCCTTTTTAATGCCGATCTCTGTCTTTCGCGCCGAAATTGAGTTCTCCATCGTTCCGAACACGCTGATTCCGGCCAGTACGGCAACAAGAATCATAATCAACGCCTTGGTACGTGTATTGGTCGCTTGATCGAATTCAAAGCTCTCTTCATTCTCGCTCGGCGTCCGGTATGAATACATCTTCTCTTCGACTTGATGCGCTGCGTCATATTTTTGCAGCTTCTTCATAATCTCTCGATACTCGACTTGATTCTGAAAGAACAGGTATAGGTCAGTCGGATGTTCAATTCCAATCAAAGCGTTCTCGGGTAAAAAGACCGTGAATATCATTGATTTTTCCGGATTGATTCCCGCGTTCAGTTGTTGAAACGACTCTTTGTTCAACCTTGTTTCAGTCTGTGTCGTGTGATACACACCGACAACAACATACACCTGAGTTGGACCGAATAATCCAAGCACAATATGCTTTCCCAACGCATCCTCTGGCTTTGAAGCAATCAGGGAAGAAAGCTCCTCAGATATGATCGCTTCATTTGCGGCGCGATACTGCCCTCTCCCACAGAGCAATTCAAACGTATCGTAACAAAACGCATTCGAGGCTTCCGCACCGCCAAGATAATCCATTCCGTTTCGGATCGAGATTCCCGAAATAAATTGCTGCGAGGCAAGCAGATTACATCCAGCGTCTATTTTTTCGCCATCCTCATTCATCAACTCACATGATCCAAAGTGGTGCTGAAGAGCAAGCCGTCGATTGCTATGAAAAAGCTGATTGAATTCTTCTGTCGTAGCCTGATTGATACAATTAACTACAATATAATTTGATTGAATCCGGCGATAACTTTGCTCCTGATTGGCCAGCTCAATGTCCATATACATTGCAAAACCGAGAAACATCAGAAGACTGACCGAAATCGTGATGGTCAGATAGAGATTCCTACGAAAGTATATCCCATACATTCTGAAGGCATTTTTGACAATGCGAAGGCACTTACGAAAGCTCATGTAGTTCACCGCCCTCTACTTTTAGCCGCCGCTCTGCTTCATTTGAAAACTCCAAATCATGCGTAACCACGATGATCGTCTTGCCCGCCAGATTCATTTCCTGCAAAAAATCACGAACCCGTCTGCCGCTTTTCTCATCCAGATTTCCCGTCGGTTCATCCGCAAGCAAGATTTCCGGATCCATAATCACGCTCCGAATGAGTGCGATTCGCTGTTTTTCACCGCCGGAAAGTGTATTGACTGGTTGATCTTTCTGCTTTTCAAGGCCGAATTCCCGAAGCATCCTTTCACAGGTTTGCTCTGCTTCCTGTATTTTCCCAGATGCATAGGCGCACGGAAGAAGAATATTTTCCTTTGACGTCAGAGAAGGGATTAAATTGTACTGTTGAAAGATGAAACCCAAATGTTGATTCCGAAAACGGCTGTGTTCTCTTTTCGAGAGCGGCTGTCCGTTAAAGGCGTATGTACCGGTGAAATTTTGATCCAATAGACCGATAATATTCATCAAGGTGCTTTTCCCAGCGCCGGAAGCCCCAACGATTGAGACGTACTCTCCGGGCTCAATCAAAAGATCAACATGGTTCAATACAACACGATCCCCAAAGGCTTTGTAAATATTCTGCAGGGACAAAATTGGTTCCATTGAATGTCAACCTCCGGTCTTTGCGAACACATCAACGTTATTGACGACAATCACCGTCCCGACGTGAAGATCATCCGCTCCATCCGGAACGATTTCCACCAGCTTGTCCCCCTGCATTCCAAGATTTACATATGCCTTTGAAATGCTGCCTGCATCAAAAAGCTCTAAATAGAAACGACCGTCAGACTCTTGAAACAAGCATCTCTTCGGCACCGTCAATGCGTCAGCCACAACACGTCCTGTTTTTACCGTAACATTGACACTCCCGAGGTAAGGGTATTTCCCTTTCGGCAAGGAATAATCAACACAAAAACGGTTCCCGCCTTCCTCCGCAACGCTCTTTTTTGAAAGGCAAGTCAAGTCATCATGCTCCTTTCCGGCCCAGGAAAAAGAAAGGCTGGACTTATCAGCGTAACCATAAAATTCAGTCGGCAAATAAACACGCAGCACTTTCGGTTTCGTAGCATGAAGGAAGAAAACAATTGCCTTTTCCGTCTCAACAATACGATCCACTTTGGCGTTCGTTTCACACAACTTTTCTTGATTGTCAATGGTGCAGAGT
>CACXHI010000136.1 GCA_902767395.1 Oscillospiraceae bacterium | reverse complement strand
GGCTTGTCGTTCATGGAGTAGTCCAGGAAGGTCAGCTCCAGATTGCCGGTGTAGTCGGTGATGGCGTCCGTGTCGCGGAAGACCTCATGCAGGCCCTCCTCGAGGAACCAGTTGTAGGAATCCTTCTGGATCTTGAGCAGATTGGGCATCTCCAGAATTTCCTCGTACTTGGCATAGCTCTTGCGGAGGGTTTTGCCGAAGTACTTGTCCTTTACCAATGCCATGTGGGTTCATCACTGCCTTTCTATGGTATTCATGTGAAATGATTTCGTTGGAATCTGCGCGGAGCAAAACCGACACACGCGGATGCGTTGGCAATTTTGAAATCGCCGCGCTTGCATTTCTCGATTCGGTGTGGTATACTGTCCGTACAAGGGTGAATTCTGCGCAGAGGCAGAGATTCGCATACTGGAGTTCCAGTATAGCACAACGTCTCCGGGAAGTCAAGCCGACTTTTCCGGTTTTTTATTTTTTCCGTAATTGTAAACATTTTATAAAAACCGTTCCCGCCCCCTTTTTTCGGGGGCGGGTTTTGTGTATAATGCGGGCAAAAGCTTCTGTGTCTCTTCGATGAAAGGAGGACGTTATGCTCCAGATCAAGAACGTTCAAAAGGTCTACAAAACCGGCGCGCTGGTGCAAAGGGTGCTGGACGGGGTGAGTCTGAGCCTGCGGGACAACGAGTTTGTTGCAATTCTGGGCCCCAGCGGGTCCGGCAAAACCACCCTGCTCAACGTGATCGGCGGGCTCGACCGCTATGACAGCGGCGAGCTCATCATCAACGGCGTCTCCACGCGCAAATACTCCGCCCGCGACTGGGACTCCTACCGCAATCACACCGTGGGCTTCGTCTTTCAGAGCTACAACCTGATCCCTCACCAGACGATTCTCTCCAACGTGGAGCTGGCGCTGACAATCTCCGGCGTCTCGCGCGGCGAGCGCCGCCGCCGCGCCAGAGAGGCGCTGACCAAGGTCGGCCTTGCCGAGCATATCCACAAGAAGCCCGCCCAGCTCTCCGGCGGGCAGATGCAGCGCGTCGCCATCGCCCGGGCGCTGGTGAACGACCCGGACATCCTGCTGGCCGACGAGCCGACGGGCGCACTGGACAGCGAAACCTCGGTGCAGGTCATGGATCTGCTGAAGGAGGTCGCGCGGGACCGGCTGGTGGTCATGGTGACGCACAACCCGGAGTTGGCGGAGGCGTATGCCACGCGGATCGTCCGGCTGAAGGACGGGCGGATCACCGACGACACCGACCCCTACGACCCCGAGGCGGAGGGCACGCCCGTCCACCGGAATCTGGGCCGGGCCTCCATGTCTCCGCTGACGGCCCTGAGCCTGAGCTTCAATAATCTCTGGACCAAGAAGGTGCGCACTCTGCTGGTGGCCTTCGCCGGTTCCATCGGCATCATCGGCATCGCCATGATCCTCTCCATGTCCAACGGCGTAGACCGCTACATTCAATCCGTGGAGGAGGACACGCTGAAAAGCTATCCCCTCCAGATCACCGATTCCAGCTTCAACCTCGCCGCCTTCATGCCCCAGAATCTGGCCCAGACGGAGGAGGAAAAGGACGCCGAGGTGCGGGAATGGAAGACCGTCACCAACCTCTTCTCCCGCGTCAGCGTCAACGACCTGTCGGCCCTGCGGGAGTATCTGGAATCCGGGGAAACCGACGTCTACGAGCAGGTGCAGGCCATTACCTACAGCTACAACGTCACGCCGCGCATTTTCCGGCTCGACGGCGGGCAGGTGCGGCAGGTCAACCCGGACACCAGCTTCTCCCCCATGGGCTTTACCTCCGCCGAGGGGATGAGCTCCATGCTCTCGCAGTTTTCCTCCACCGACTCCTTCCGCGCCATGCCCTCGGCCGCCGCGCTCTACGAGGATCAATACGACGTCAAGGCCGGACACTGGCCCGAGGCGTGGAACGAATGCGTGGTGGTTCTGACGGCACGCGGCCGCATCCCTGATCTGACGCTCTATACGCTCGGGCTCAAGGACGCGGCGGAGCTGGACGAGATGGTGCGCCGCTTCGCTCAGGGCGAGGCCGTCATGGCCGACGGGCCGGAGCTTTCGCTGCGCTATGAGGATCTGCTCGGTATCCGCTTCAAGGTTCTGCCCGCCGCACGGCTCTACACCTACGACGCGGATTACAACGTGTGGACTGACCGCTCCGAGGACGAGGCGTGGATGCGCGAGGTCCTTGCCGACGCGGACGATTTGACCGTGGTGGGCGTGGTGCAGCCCAGCGAGGACATCAGCAACCCCACGCTGAACTACGGCATCGCCTATCCCGCCGCCCTGACCGACCAGCTGCGCGCATATGCGGCGGACAGCGAGGTGACGCGTCGACAGCTTGCCGACCAGCGCCTCGACGTTTTCACGGGTCTGCCCTTCGGGGAAACGGCCCAGCCCCGGGAGATGGATCTGTCCACCCTCTTTTCCGTGGACGAGGAAGCCATCTCCAAGGCCTTCCAGTTCGATCTGGGCGAGGGCGGGGACTTTGATTTGTCCGGCTTCGACCTTTCGCAGTTGGATCTCTCGGGGCTGGATCTCTCGGGTGCGATGGACCCCGGCGCCTTCTCCGCCGCCATGCCCACCCTCTCCCAGCGGGACGTTTCGGAGTTGATGCAGGGCGTCAGCTTCCACTTCACGGTGGACGATCTGCGCAGCCTGCTGGAGAAGCTGCTGCGCGGCTGGCTGACGGAGGCGCAGAAGGACCCGGCCACCGACCCGGCACGGCTGGCGGCCGCGCTGGGGGACTATCTCAACTCCGACGCCGCGCGGCAGACTGTGGAGGCCGGGATTCGGCAGGCGCTGGAGGACAACGGCGCAGCCGCCGTCACCACCGACGAGCTTTCTGTCCTGCTGGCCGCCGTGCTGGCGGGCTATGACGACTACGCCGCCGAGCGCGATCCCGAGGGCGCCGCCCTGCCGCTGGCCTATTTGAACGACTATCTGCAATCCGAGCAGGCACAGGCCGCGCTGGCATCCGCCGCGGGAGCGCTGGAGGAACGGGCGCGGGCCTTCACCCTCTCTGCGGATCAGGTCGGAGCGCTGACCCGTCAGGTCTACGAGGGCTATGAGGCCTACGCCGCCGAGACGGGGCAGCCCGGCTTCGAGGCGCTGAGCGCCTCCATCACAGACTATCTCTCCTCCGCCCAGGCCGGCGCCATGCTGCGCGAAGCGGTTGCCGGGGCGCTGGACACCTCCGGGATGGAGAAACGCGCCGCCGCCCTGTTCAACCGCTACGCCGCCTCCGTTGGCAACGCCATGCGCGGGGCGATGAACACGGCAATGGGCGCGCTGACCGATCAGATTACACAGGCCATCGCCGCCAATCTCCAAACCATGACGGAGCAGCTGGCTGACAATTTCAAAAACGCCTTCCAGATCGACCCCGAGGCACTGGCGGAGGCCTTCTCGATGAATATGGACGCAGGCGAGCTGCGCGATCTGATGACGGCTCTGATGTCCAAGCAGACGAACACCTACGCCGGGAATCTCCGCCGGCTGGGCTACGCGGCAGACGAGGACCCCAGTGCCATCACGATCTACCCCAGGGATTTCGCGGGCAAAACCCGCGTGAAGGAGATTCTGGCCGACTACAACACCCGGATGGAGCGGGAGGACCCGGACAAGGTCATCACCTACACCGACATTGTGGACACCCTGATGAGCTCCGTCACGGACATTGTGGACGCGATTTCGGCGGTGCTGATTGCCTTTGTCGCAGTCTCGCTGGTGGTCAGCTCTGTGATGATCGGCGTCATCACCTATATTTCCGTGCTGGAGCGGCGGAAGGAGATCGGCATTCTGCGCGCCATCGGCGCGTCGAAGCGGAACGTCTCCCGCGTCTTCAACGCCGAGACCTTCATCATCGGCCTGCTGGCCGGTCTGTTGGGAGTGGGGATCACCTATCTGCTGCTGATTCCCGCCAATCGCATCATTGCCTCCGTTGCGGGGGAGGTCAACATCCGTGCCTACCTGCCGCCCCTTGCGGCGCTGATTCTGGTGGCCCTGTCCGTGCTTCTGACGCTGCTGGGCGGGCTGATCCCCTCCAAAAAAGCCGCGCGGCAGGACCCCGTCACCGCTCTGCGGGCGGAATAATAAAAGCAAAAGCGAGAAAATTCCTTGCATTTGCGGAAAAAGAATGCTATGATATTATATAATGTACAAATAGCAGGGAGGGTTCGGAATGCCGGAATGGATTACGTCCAAGACAAACAGCACGGTTCAGCACGTGCGCAAGCTGCTTGCCAGCCGGAAATATCGCTATGAATGCCGCGCCTTTGTTGCCGACGGGACCAAGCTTGTAGAGGAGGCCCTTCGCTGGGGCGTTCAGGTGGACGCGCTGCTTCTGCGGGAGGGCGTGGAGTTCCCGGTTCCGTCCGGCGTGCGGGAGCTGCGCGTCCCGGAGGGACTGATGAAGGAGATTTCCCGCATGGAGACCCCGCAGGGCGTTTTTGCCCTGTGCCGGATGCCGGAGCCCCAGCGTCTCGATCTGAAGCCCGGCACGCTGATTCTGGACGGACTGCAGGACCCCGGCAATCTGGGGACCATTCTGCGCGCCGCCGACGCTTTTGACGTTCCGGTGGTTCTGGCCGACGGTTGCGCCGACCCCTACGGCGAGAAAACCGTCCGCGCCACCATGGGCGCGGTCTTCCGCAGACCGCCGCTTCAGGCCGAAACCGAGGCGATTCTGGCCCAGTGCCGGGAGCGGGCGCTTCCCATCTGCGTCACCGCCCTGTCCGATCAGGCGGTGGATCTCCGCCGTCTGGATTTAGATCGCTTTGTGACGGTGATCGGCTCCGAGGGGCAGGGCGTCGGGGAGGCCTTCCTCGCCGCCGCCACGCAGAGCGCCATCATCCCCATGTCCCCCCGGTGTGAATCTCTGAACGCCGCAGTGGCCGCCACCGTTGTTTTGTGGGAGCTTCGGCGGCAGGTGCTTCCGCTATGAGCCTGTATTGGGTGTGGCTGAGCCGCTGCCGCGGCGTCGGCCCGGTCACGGCGATAAAGCTTCTGGAGCGCTTCGGCTCCCCCGAGGCCGTCTATCAGGCCACTGAGGCGGAGCTGGAGCGGGCGGGTCTGTCCGCCGCACTCCGCGCCGCCCTGAGCTGCAAGGAGCTTGCGCCGGCGCGGGAAATTCTCCGTCAATGTCAACAGGCCGATCTCCGCATCCTGACCCAGTGGGAGCACGGCTACCCTGCCGCCCTGCGTCAGACGAAAAACGCCCCGCTCCTGCTCTATTGCAGGGGGACGCTGCCCGATCCCGGGCGTCAGCCGTGGATCGGGATCGTCGGGGCGCGTTCAGCGGACGTGCTCGGCCTGTCGAGCGCGCGGCGGCTGGGCTGGCAGATTGCCGGCTGCGGCGGCGTGGTCGTCACCGGCATGGCAAAGGGTGTGGACGCAGAGGCCGCACAGGGCGCGCTCGATCAGGGCGGAACCGTGATCGGCGTGCTGGGCTGCGGCGTGGACGTCGTCTACCCGGTGGAGAACCGCGCTCTGTTTGCGCAGGTTGCCGCGTGCGGCTGTCTGCTTTCCGAGTATCCCCCCGGCGTGAAGCCCAACGCCCGCCATTTTCCGGCCCGCAACCGGATCATCAGCGCCCTGTCTGACGGCGTTGTGGTCGTGCAGGCCTCGGAGCAGAGCGGGGCGCTGATCACCGCCCGTTGGGCGGTGACGCAGGGCCGCGAGATCTTTGCCGTCCCCGGCCCCGCCGGGGCCGCGCTCAGCCGGGGCTGCAACCAGCTTCTGCGCGAGGGCGCGATTCTGACCGAGTCTGGCTGGGACGTGATGCAGGCCTATCTTTACCGCTATCCCGGCGCGGTTCGGGAATTTCACGCGCCGCCCCCGCCGATGGCTGTGAACGCAGCGCCGGCGGCTGTGAACGCGGCGCCGGCGGCTGCTTCCGCGTCGAAGCCCGCGCCGAACCGCACGCTGCTGACTGCGCAGGTCTTTGTGCCTGTGCCGCCGCTGACGGACGATCAGCGTGCCATTGTGGACGCGCTGCACGACGGCCCGCTCCAGCTCGACGCCCTGATTGACCGGGTGGGTCTGCCCGCCGCCCGTGTTCTGCCGCAGCTCACGCTGCTGGAAATTAAACGTATCATCCTGCAAAAGCCAGGGAAACGATATGAATTCTCAGGAGGATTCTGATTCATGGCAAAGCAAAACCCCGATCTTGTGATTGTGGAGTCGCCCTCCAAGGCGAAAACCATCAGCAAATATCTCGGCCCCGATTATCAGGTCAAGGCCTGCATGGGGCATCTGCGCGACCTGCCCAAGAGCAGCATGGGCGTGGATCTGGAGCATGATTTCACCCCCGAATACATCCCCATGAAGGAAAAGGCCGACTTGATCCGCGAGCTGAAAAAGGCCGCCGAGAAGTCGGACACCGTTTATCTCGCAACCGACCCGGACCGCGAGGGTGAGGCGATCTCCTGGCACATCAAGGAGCTGCTCCAGCTCCCGGACAGCAAGACCCGCCGCGTCACCTTCAACGAAATCACCCGAGGCGTGGTCACCAAGGCCATCGCCCAGCCCCGCGACATCGACCACGATCTGGTGGACGCCCAGCAGGCCCGCCGAATCTTGGATCGGATCGTGGGCTATCAGCTCTCCCCCCTGCTCTGGCGGAAGATTCGCCGGGGTCTGAGCGCGGGACGCGTGCAATCGGTTGCGACCCGGCTGGTTGTGGAGCGCGAGAACGAGATTCGCGCCTTCGTGCCGGAGGAGTACTGGTCTCTGGACGTAACGCTGGAATGTCTGGACAAGCCGGGCCGCTTCGAGGCCCACTACCACGGCGAAAACGGCAAAAAACGGACGCTTGCCAACGAGGCGGAGGCCCAGACCGTGCGCAGTGACGTGGAGCAGCAGCTTTTCACCGTCCGCGAGATCAAAAAAGCCGAGAAGCGCCGCTCCCCCGCGCCCCCCTTCATCACCTCCACCCTTCAGCAGGAGGCCTCGCGCAAGCTGAACATGACGCCCAAACGCACTATGGCCATTGCGCAGCAGCTCTATGAGGGCGTGGAGCTCACCGGCCACGGCGCGGTGGGTCTGATTACCTATATGCGTACCGACTCCCTGCGTCTGTCGGACGAGGCCCTCTTTGCCGCCCGGGATTTCATCACCGAGCGCTACGGCAGCCGCTACTACCCCGGCAATCCCCGCCGCTTTCGCACCAAGAGTGCGGCGCAGGATGCGCACGAGGCCATTCGCCCGAGCAACGTCTATCTCGACCCGGAATCGCTGGCAAAGGATCTCAGCCGCGACCAATATCGGCTGTATAAGCTGATCTGGAGCCGCTTCGTCGCCTGCCAGATGGAGAACGCGGTCTACGACACCGCCACCATCGACACCGACTGTAAGGGACATACCTTCCGCTCCAACCATCAGAGCCTGCGCTTCTCCGGCTTTCTGGCGGTCTACGAGGAGGGGAAGGACGACGAGAGCGAGGAAAAGCTTGACGCCCTGCCCGAGCTGCGGGAGGGCGAGCAGGTTCGTCACCTGACGACCAGGCCCGAGCAGCATTTCACCCAGCCCCCCGCTCGCTACACCGAGGCCACCTTGGTCAAGGCAATGGAGGAGCGCGGCGTCGGCCGGCCCTCCACCTACGCCTCGATCGTCTCCACGATTCAGGATCGGGAGTACGTGGTCAAGAAGGACAAGCGTCTCGAACCCACGCCGCTGGGCGAGGTCGTGACCCAGCTCATGCTCGACCGCTTCACCGACGTCATCGACGTGGAATTCACGGCGGGGATGGAGGATCGACTCGATCAGGTCGAGGCGGGCAAGCTGCCCTACAAGCAGGTGCTGCGCGACTTCTACGACGGCTTCCACCGGGAGATGGAGCAGGCCGAGGAGGCGCTGAAGGACACCCGCATCAAGGTTCCCGAGGAGGTCACGGACGAGATCTGCGAGCTCTGCGGGCGCAACATGGTCGTCAAATTCGGCCGCTTCGGCAAGTTCCTCGCCTGTCCCGGTTACCCGGAATGCAAAAACGCCAAGCCCATCGTGGAACGGATGCCCGGCCGCTGCCCCAAGTGCGGCGGCGGGATGCTGAAAAAGAAATCCAAGCGCGGCTACGCCTACTATGCCTGTGAAACCGGCGCGGCCTGCGGCTTTATGACGTGGGACGTTCCCACCGATCAGGACTGCCCCGCCTGCGGGCAGACGATGTTCAAGCGCTCCGGCAAGGGCCGGATGAAGCCCTTCTGCATCAACGAAAAATGCGAAAACTTCCTGCCAGAGGACAAGCGCGGCTACTACAAAAAGGCACAGCCCGCCGCCGAGCCCGGCGAGAACGGGACGCCAGCCGAGCCCGCCACCCCTGACGAAGCAGCCACGCAGGGCGCAGAGAAGAAAAAGACGACGCGCAAGAGCGCAGAAAAAAAGCCGGCGGCCCGGAAGAGCGCGGCAAAGAAGAAACCGGCAGCAAGTAACAAGGAATAAGAGTAAGTAAAAGTGATTTGTCTATGAAAGAATATGATGTCACCGTCGTCGGCGCGGGGCTGGCCGGCTCCGAGGCCGCGTGGCAGCTCGCGCAGCGCGCTTTGAAGGTTCGGCTGATCGAAATGAAGCCGGACAAAATGACCCCCGCCCACCACAGCCCGGACTTTGCCGAGCTGGTCTGCTCCAATTCTCTGCGGGGCGACCGGCTGGAGAACGCCGTGGGACTGCTCAAGGAGGAGCTGCGCCGGGTGGGAAGCCTGATTCTCGCCTGCGCGGACGCAACCCGCGTGGAGGCGGGCGGCTGTCTGGCGGTGGACCGGCAGGGCTTCGCTCGGACGGTCACGGAGCGCATCCGCTCCCACCCCAACGTCACCGTGGAGGTACGGGAGGTCACTGCCGTCCCCGAAGGCCCGGTCATCCTTGCCACCGGCCCACTGACCTCGGAGCCGCTGTCGGCGGCGATTGCCGAATACTTCGGCGGGGCGGGCTACCTGAACTTCTTCGACGCCGCCGCGCCGCTGGTGAGCTTTGCCTCGCTGGACATGGAGCAGGCGTGGTTCGCCTCCCGATACGACCGGGGGACGCCGGATTATGTAAACTGTGCGCTGGACGAAGGCCAGTACAAGGCCTTTGTCCGGGAGCTGGCAAGCGCGGAGGAGGCCCCGGTCCACGGCTTCGAGGACAGCATGGTGTTTGAAGGCTGTATGCCCGTGGAGGTCATGGCCCGCAGAGGGGAGGACACCCTCCGGTTTGGCCCGCTCAAGCCCGTGGGCCTGCCCGACCCCAAGACGGGGAAGGAGCCCTACGCCGTGGTGCAGCTCCGCAAGGACAATGCCACGGGGTCGGTCTACAATCTGGTCGGCTTCCAGACCCATCTGCGATTTGCCGAGCAGAAGCGGGTCTTCTCCATGATCCCCGCCCTCGCCAACGCGGAATTCCTCCGCTACGGCGTGATGCACCGCAACACGTTTTTGGACTCGCCCCGTCTGCTCGATCGCACCTACGCCGACCGGCGCAACCCGCTGGTGGCCTTTGCCGGGCAGATGACCGGCGTGGAGGGCTACGTGGAATCCACGGCCTCGGGCTATCTGGCCGCCGTCTGCATGGCGGCCCGCATCCACGGCGAGCCCGTGCCGGACTTCCCGGCGGAGACCGCCATCGGCGCGCTGGGACGCTACGTCAGTGATTCCTCGGTGACGCACTTCCAGCCGATGAACGTCAACTTCGGCATTCTTCCCCCGCTGGGCCGGAGAGTCAAGGGAAAGGCCAACAAAAACCTTGCCATCGCAGAACGCGCACTGGCCGCGCTGGAGCAGGCAGCAGGGAACAAGTAACAGGTAATAAGTAATAAGTAATAAGTAAATAAGAGCTTGCCGATGGCCTGTTTCCTATTTCTTCCCATCGTTCTCAATCCCCCGAAACACAAAAAGGGAGGCAAACTTAGATGAAGATTATTATTGACGCCATGGGCGGCGACAACGCCCCGCGCGCATTCCTTGAGGGCGGCTTCCGGGCTGCGCAGGAGCTGGGCGTGGAGGTCGTTCTGATTGGCCGCGTGGAACAGCTTCTGAGCTTGATGAAGGAGCAGGGCATTGAAACTCTGCCAAAGGGCGTGGAGCTCATGGACGCGGAGCAGGTAGTGGATATGCACGACGACCCCGCCACTGTCGTCCGCACGAAGAAGGAATCCTCCATGGTCAAGGGCCTCAAGCTGCTGGCGGACGGCGGCGGCGACGCCTTTGTGTCCGCCGGGTCCACGGGTGGCCTGCTCTCGGCGGCGACGCTGGTGGTCAAGCGGGTGCGCGGCATTCGCAGGGCGGCCTTCGGCCCCACCATCCCCACCAAAACCGGGAGTCTGATCCTGATTGACTCCGGCGCAAACGTGGAGTGTACGCCCGAATTCCTGCTCCAGTTCGGCTGCATGGGCTCGTTCTATGCCCACCTGACCCTTGGCCTCGACCGCCCCCGCGTCGCCCTGCTGAACAACGGCGCGGAGGACTCCAAGGGCGACAGCCGGCACAAGGAGAGCTATCAGCTTCTCAAGGAGGCGGGCGAGAAGGGCATTTTGAACTTCGTGGGCAACATTGAGGCCCGGGAGGCCATGCTGGGCGGCTGCGACGTGCTGGTGGCCGACGGCTTCTCCGGCAACGTCTTCCTCAAGGGTGCGGAGGGAACCGCGATGTTCATGGGCTCGCTGGTCAAGAACATGCTGGGCCGCAGTCTGAAAACCAAGCTGGCAGGCTGGCTGCTGCAGAAGGAGCTCCAGCAAACGCTGGGTCTGATGGACTATCGCAAGGTCGGCGGCACGATGCTGCTGGGTATTTCCAAGCCGGTCATCAAGGCCCACGGCTCGGCGGACACCGAGGCTGTGGTGAGTGCGGTCAAGCAGGCAGTCGCGGCGGTCAACGCCGGAATCTGCCAGTCCATCTCGGAACACGTGGATCAGATGATTCTGCCGCGGGAGGCCCAGTGATGCACGCACTACAAAAGACCATTGGCTACGTCTTCAAGGACCCCACCCTGCTGGAAACGGCCCTGACCCACACCTCCTACGCCAACGAGGTCTATAAGGACGGACTGAAAAGCTATGAGCGGCTGGAATTTCTGGGGGACTCGATCCTCGGCTTCACGACGGCGGACTACCTGTTCGGCGCGTTTCCGGCCCTGCATGAGGGCGAGCTGACCAAGCTCCGCGCGGAGCTGGTCTGCGAGGCAAGTCTGGCCCAGACCGCGCAGAAGCTG
This sequence comes from Oscillospiraceae bacterium, assembly GCA_902767395.1. Classification (GTDB taxonomy): domain Bacteria; phylum Bacillota; class Clostridia; order Oscillospirales; family Oscillospiraceae; genus JAFRPC01. Next base: position 17,870 of record CACXHI010000136.1, on the reverse strand, counting down.
GGGCTGGGCAACTATCTGCGGCTGGGCAAGGGCGAACAGGCCTGCGGCGGCCGCCAGCGCGTGTCCATCATTGCCGACGTGGTGGAGGCCCTGATTGCCGCGATCTATTTGGACGGCGGGCTGGTGGCAGCAAAGCGTTTTATCTATACGCACGTTCTGGTGGACACCGGGGCGCGTATCCGTCTGAACACCGACTACAAAACCGCCCTGCAGGAGCTGGTGCAGCAGAAAAAGAACCAAGCTCTGTCCTATGAGCTGCTCTCCGAGCGGGGCCCGGACCACAACAAGGAGTTCGCCGTCCGCGTCCTGCTCAACGGGCAGGAGGTCGGACAGGGCAGCGGCACCAGCAAAAAGCGGGCCGAGCAAGCCGCGGCCTGCGCCGCTGTCAAGCGGCTGTTCCCCGGCGAAATTGACGAATGAAAACGGAGGCGATACCATGTTTTTTGACCGTGACCGCTATCTCTACCGCAAGGCGCAGTTGATTGAAGTGATCTGTCAGCTCCGCTTCCCCACCATTCTTTCCATCTCCGCCCGCGAGCCGGTGGATTTTCAGGAGGCCATTCGGCGCGACTTCCCCCAGTACCAGCGCCTGATGGAGCAGCCCAAGCCCAGACTGTCCGGCGGCTCCGGCAATTACCGGGTGGAGGAGGCCCAGCCCATCACCAATTATCAGTTCATCTCCGCCGACGGAAAATGGAAGGTTAATCTGACCAACAGCTTTGTTTCCCTCGCAACCCACGCCTACACAACGTGGGAGGACATGGCCGCCAAGCTCGATCTGGTGCTGGCGCAATTCATCCCGATCTATCAGCCCGCCTACTTTGAGCGGGTCGGTCTGCGGTTCATCAATATCTTCTCCCGCAAGACGCTGGGGGTGGAGGACGTGCCCTTCCGCGAGCTGTTCCAGCCGGCCTATCTCGGTCTGCTGGGAGAGGACGACGTGCAGGAGCAGAGCTTCTCGCTTGCCGCGCAGGACGTGGAGCTGGCGATTCCCGGCGGCTGCCGCGTAAAGATGCACGCCGGCCCCGGCATGGTACAGAACGGGAACAAGAAGGACAGCGAGGTGAAGTTCATTCTCGACAACGACGTGTTTATGAACGGCAAGCTCCCCGTGGCTCAGTGTGCCCCCGCCCTGCAAACCATTCACATTCAGGCCGACCGGATCTTCGCCGGGGCCATCACCGAGCGCCTGCACGAAGCAATGGAACCGACCCTGCTGGACTGAGAACCAACGCCCCGGAATAACGGAAACAGTGGAAGCGAAGAAGCCGTTCCCCTCCGTTTCGTCACGTGAGAACCGTGGCGCACTGGATGTGCGCCACTACCGGGCGTGGGTGCGGATCGGCGGACGAGCATTGCTGTCCCTACTACGCCATTTCGCTTAAAAGGGAAACAATCTCATTCTCAAAAAAACGGTATGGAAGAACCTTCGCTCTCCCATACCGTTTTTGCGTTCTGAACAGTGCTTAGCCAAAGTAGCGCTTCAGCAGGCCCTCCAAGGCCTTGCCGTGTCGGGCCTCGTCACGGGCCATTTCATGCACGGTGTCGTGGATGGCGTCGAGGCCGTTCTTCTTGGCGCAGGCGGCCAGATCGAACTTGCCCTTGGTTGCGCCGTACTCGCAGTCCACGCGCCACTTCAGGTTCTCCTTGGTGGAGGCCGTCATCTTCGGCTCCAGCTCGGAGCCCAGCAGCTCGGCAAACTTGGCGGCGTGCTCGGCTTCCTCATAGGCGGCCTTTTCCCAGTACAGGCCGATCTCAGGATAGCCCTCGCGATGAGCGACGCGGGCCATGCACAGATACATGCCGACCTCGGAGCATTCGCCGGTGAAGTTGGCCTTGAGCTGCTCCATGATGTACTTCCTGTCTTCCTCGGGGACGTTGTCAAGCTTCGTGCCGACGCCGAAGACGTGCTCGGCGGCGAGCTTGATCTCTCCCTCGACCTTGGTAAAGCGGGAGCCGGGAACCTTGCAAACGGGGCAGAACTCGGGAGGGGTATCGCCCTCATGGACGTACCCACAAACGGGACATACAAACTTCATAACCATTACCTCCTGAAAAAATTTGGTTGCTATGTGTCCATTATCATACCGCATTTTGGACAAAAAGTAAAGAGGAAAAATAGATTTTTTGGGCAAGTATGCAAAACGTTGGTAACAGTTCAGGGCGTGGTTGAATTGACAGTTGATAGTTGACAGTTGAAAGGGACAAAAGACCCGTAGTGGCCGCTGACCACAGCGGCCTCCCTCACGCTCCGCCTGTGGATCTGAACGTAGGGACGAGCATTGCTCGTCCGGCATTCGGAACGAATGCAATTTGCCGCAGGCAAATCTAACGTACCGTACCGCTGCGACGCAGGGAAATCGCCCTGCCGGGCGATTGTTTGCTCCGCAAACGCGGACGAGCGATGCTCGTCCCTACACGTCACTTCATAACAGAATGACGGGGGCAGGGGACGGTTGCCCGTCCCCTGCAAATAAGTGTTTACTTGCCCAGCAATGCGTACAGGAAGGTCACAATCTGTGCTCTGGTGCAGGTTTGTCCGACGCCGAATTTGCCGTTGCCGACGCCGCTGGTGATTCCGTTTTCCACGGCCCAGAGGATCGCGTTGTAATAATACTTCCCTTTCTTGACGTCCGTAAAGGCGCTTTCTTGCTGGCTGTGTCCCGGTTTTCCTGCCGCAACCCAGAGGAACGTCATCGCCTGTTCGCGGGTACACCCTTGTCCAACGCCAAACTTGCCGTTGCCGACGCCGCTGGTAATGCCTTTTTCCGCAGCCCACAGGACAGCTTTGTAATAGTACTTGCTCTTTTTTACGTCCTTGAACGGGTTGTCATAACTCTGCGGCTCCGGCGCTCCATAGGCCTTCCAGAGGAAGGTCACAATCTGCTCACGGGTGCAGGTGGCGTTTGGAGAGAACTTTCCGTCGCCCGTTCCGCCCGTGATCCGAGGATTGTGAAAGTAAGCCCAAAGAACCGGCGTGTAAAAGTACTTGCTCTTCTTAACGTCCGAAAAGGGGTTTTCCAGATTCGGATTCAATGTTCCGCATCTGGTGCAAACGCCATTCTGATAATTATGTCCAAGTGCGTTTGTATAGGCGTCCACATAACTGTCACCACAGACAGAACAGGTGTGCGTCGTATAGCCACGCTCAGTGCAGGTCGAAGGTGTAACCACTGCCACATAGTTATGAACATGACCGTACGAAATTGGAACAACACTTGTTACGGCAAAGCCGTACTCACAGTATGACCCATCGGAATTGAGTTGGATCCTCACAGTTTCGCCGGAAACCTGAATGGTTTGACCAGATAATTCTGTTCCTGTATACATGCCAACCTGTGTTCCGTCACCTGTAAAGATCACGATGAAATCGCTTCCATCTTCGACTGATGTCTCTGTGCTGAATGTAATAGAAAGACCTTCCGCCCCTGGAATTGAATACTGCCAGATGTCGCAGCAATTCGGTTCATAAGGATGGGGACTCTGTAAACCATCAGCCGAGGTGACTACAATCAGATTATTCCGGACTGTGACCGTGCATTTTTGATTCGTCCCGCTTCCGTCTTTTGCTGTTGCGGTAATTGTGGCTGTTCCTTTTTTCAGCGCAGTCAGATAACCGGATTGATCCACAGCAGCAATTGTTTCATCGCTCGTACTCCACTCAATTTCCTTGTTTTCTGCATTGCTGGGAGAAACCGTGGCAACCAACCGGAAGGTTTCACCTGCATTCATGGAAAGGTTCGTTTTATTCAAGCTGATGCTGGTTACAGGCTGCACCACCGTTACGCTACAGGTCGCTTTCTTATTCCCTACTACAAAGCTGATTATCGCTTCACCGATTCCAACTGCTTTTACTAAGCCGTCCTCGGTTACAGTTGCAACACTGGTGTTGTTCGACTTCCACGAAGTTGCATCAGTGAAGTTGATCGGGGTGATGGAAGGAATCAATTGGAAAGACGCACCTTTTGCAAGGCGAAGATTCGTTTCATTCAGCGAAACATTTGTCGCAGGGACATCAATTGAAACAAAGGTTGCCCCAATCTCTCCTGCATAGGTTTCTGCGTAGGTGCCGGAAACGCCGTAGATTGTTAGAATGTTTGGGTAGCTAAAAGCATCGCTGCTGATTGAAGTGACGTTACGAAGAATTGTTGCTTCAGTTAGTCCTGTGCAGTTGCCAAACGCCTTGTTTCCAATCTTGGAAACTCGATACGGCAAACTGATTGTCTGTAACGCAGGACACTCGTAGAAGCACTGATCTGGGATTTCCTTAATGCCATTTCCGAGCTCAACATCTGTTAGTTGATCACAATTCATGAACAGTTTTGTCCCTATAGACTTAACACTATCAGGGATTGTAATTACTGTTAATGAATCACAATCAGAAAAAACGTTACTGCCAAGGCTAACTAAACCATTATTTAAGACCACTGTTGTGAGCGAATCACAATTATAAAATGCAGAGCTTTTTATGTTTGTTGTTTTATCTGGAATTAAAATGTCATTTAATGCCGCACATCCAGAAAAAGCACTATCTTGAATTGCTTCTACAGAAGAGGGTAAAACTATACTATTCAACGATACGCAGTTTTTAAACATACCCTCTGTAATATTCACTCTTTTACTAGGCAACGTTGCGTTAGATAGTGAAGAGCAACCATAAAAGACATAATTCCCCATGCTGGTAACCATATCACTTAAGACGATTTCTTCCAATCCAGAGGATGCAAAAGCATAACTGTTGATCGAAGTTACGCTATCAGGAATCTGAATATGTTTTAATTTTATACATCCGCAAAAAGCGTACTCACCAATAAGCGAAATGCTTGTAGGAACAGATACATAATTTAGATTATTTGCACCATCAAACAAATGCGGTAAAACAGAAGGCGATCCAGCTTCTATATAGGCGGTCTTTAACCCACTTCCAGAAAACGGACCCCCACCACCAATGCTATACCCAATTGATTGAAGTGTTTTTGGAATCGTTATTTCTTGGAGTCCCAAGCACTTTCCAAAAGCATTTCCACGTAATGAGACCAGTCTGGCAGGCAAATTAACTTGATTTAGGGAGTAGCAGCAATAGAATGCCCATTTCCCTATAGAGGTAACAGAATCAGGGATGATAATTGTCTGCAAACTATTAGCTCCTGAGAAAATATATTCAGGAATGGCAGTGCGAGTCCCTTCGAAAATAGCTGTTTCAACTCCGCTTTCCTGAAATGGGCCCTCGCCGGCAAACGAAGAACCTACGCTTTGGAGTGACTCTGGGATTACTATTGTTTTAAGAGATATACAGTTGTAAAAAGCAAGCGTCCCCACATATGCTAAACCGGAAGGTAATTCAATACTATTCAAGGACGTACAACCATAAAATGCCCATTTTCCTATGGAGGTAACAGAATTAGGAATGCTGATAGACTTTAAGCAAATTGCTCCCGAAAAAAGATACTCTGGGATGGATGATCTGCTTCCTGATAGAGTGGCTGCTTCGACCCCGCTTCCTGCAAATGGTCCTTCCCCAGCGACTGAAGACCCAACACTTTGAAGTGATTCTGGGATTACGATAGTACTAATCGATTTGCAGTTATAGAACGCAAAAGCCCCAATATATGAGATGCTAGGAGGTAACTCAATAGTATTCAAAAATGTGCAACCGTAGAATGCCCATTTCCCTATGGAGGTAACTGTATTAGGTATACTGATTGACTGCAAACTATTGGCTCCTGAAAACAGATATTCTGGAATGGTAATTGCACCCTCACTAATGGTTGCAATCACAACCCCGCTTCCTGCAAATGGTCCTTCCCCAGCTATTGAAGACCCCACACTTTGCAATGACTCTGGGATGGTGACTGTTTTAAGTGCCTTACAATTATGAAAAGCAAATGTTCCAATACTCGTTATACTGTTAGGTAAAACGACTAATTGTAGTTTTGTGCAACCACTAAAAGCCCATTTTTCAACGGTACTAACCGTATTAGGAATCACCACTGCATAGAAGTCAGATCTGTTTTCAAAAGCCTCTTCACCAATAGCAACTACTGTATGCCCATCTATTGCGGCTGGAATACTCAGTGAAGTAGAACTACCTGTATAGCCTGTAATCGTTGCATTGTTTTCGTCATCGACGGTGTATGTATAAAGGAGAGCCGGATTTCCGTTTGCATCCACACCATAACCGTTATTGCCACCGCTCCATCCTGTGCTGTTATAATTTGACGTTGAATTCGTATAATATCCGTTATTGTCAGTGCTGCCACGGGTGCATTGTGCGACCTCGACGCCATCTTCATAGTGATGCACAACACGCAACGGACTATTTTTGTCCGTCCATACCTTCGCTTTGTAAGAAGCTTCCGTTTTAAACGGACCAAACTTCACATGGGCGGTTGCCCCATATTCAAGATATAGATAGATTGCTGTATGAACACAGGACCGAGGCAATTCATTTCCACCATAGTTTGTTGTCTTTACCGAGCCTTTGGCGCCAGCCTCAACATAAACATTCCCTGCTATAATATCCATCGGGAAATCATTGATGCCCAAAGAGACTCTTACTCCAGCCTTAAAGGTTGCCTCCAGTTCAAGGAAAAAGCTTTCCGCTTTGTAATCTTGAACGCGGGTGATACCTGTATAGGGAGAGAACATAATGCTTTCAGACAGATTTCCGCTCCATGTAGCAGTTGCACTGCCAGAAAGGTCAAAAACAACTGAGACCTCTAATCCGCCAATTCCTTTTACACCGATCAAGAGTAATTGTATCTCTTTTTTTGCAACTGCGTCCGTAACATCAGCTTCCACCTTGATGCTGACTTCTTTTTTACCAGTTAGTGTCACCATCGCGGTTTTTGTGGAAGTATTCAACTTGTATTCTAACTTTGGGTTTTTCAGAGTAAAATCAATCGAAGCGCTGGTAGCATCGCTCAGTTTGACCTTCTGCTTAATCGAAATAGATCTCTTGATGTTTACGACGCCGCGGGTTGCTGTCGAATTCTTTACTGACCGCTCTGCTTCAATCGCGTCCGAAAACCTTTCGCCGGTGATTTCATTTATGAATTCAACCTCTGTTCCCTCATATGGTACAAACTGTGTGAATTCGGTTTCAACTGAGCCCTGTGCATCAATATCCGAAAAGACATCTTCGCCATTGAGTTCAACGGCATGAATTAGCGTCAAGTTATCTTCCCGCTCAATATTTTGAGCAGCATAAGGGAAGGGAATGCCGCCGAAATATACGACAAACACATCACCGCTCTGGATTTCAACAGGACAATCTGCGATTGTAACCATATTATCAACGTCGACAGAGACTTCCGTCCCGTTTGGTACTTCAATCACATCAATAGAATAGGTGTACGTGCTATCGTAGTTCGGATCAACCGATTTTTCCTCAAGGATTGCAGAGACGTCGGCAAACATCAACTCGCATTCCGAGGAAGTGATTGTCTTGTTAGGTAAGAATGCTCCGTTTTGGAGAGCAAACCAACCACGATTGATTGCGATTTGAATATCATCCGGGCACGATACTTCCTCATATTCTGCAAATGTGTATTCTGCGTCTGCATCGAGTCTTAATGACAGGCAGGCATTTAAGGTCTGAGCTGCAAATTCGCGGGTCACCGGATCATTCGGGCAGAAGGATAAACCTTCTTCAATGTCAACGACACCAAAGGTGACAGCTACCAAGATATCACGGTAAAAGTCTTCGTCTCCAGTCAGATCGTTGTAATAGTTATCCGGTGCCATTTCTTCTTCGACGGTCATGTTAAATGCTGCCACAAGCATTTGAATCCATTCGGCCCTTGTCACTTCAGACTCTCCTGCTGCTGTTTGCGCCTGAAACTCTTGAGACATTGCTTCCGCCGGAAAAAAGCTTAGAGGAATGATCGCAATCAGAATGCAAAACACAACTAATAGCAAAGTAAGCTGTTTTTTCATTGTAAACCTCCTGTTCAGCCCAATCTGTTCTTTTGATTTCTCTTTGGTTTAGTCCACACATTTAAAAAAGTGCGCAGCCGAAGCTGCGCACGAAAAACGCACAGCTCCTTTGCTGCGACGCAACTTCAAGCACCATCGAGGGATGCGGAAGTAGAGCGGGCGTTTTTGCCAAAAAACAAAAACGCACCCCTCCGATGGCAGAATATGAAGTTACGTCGCATTGTCATTTTATCAAAATATTACACAAAAATCAATACAAATCCGTCGCTATTTTAGAAATGATCATCAATTTGGGGGAACCGTTCCCCCACCCCGTAGGGAAGGCTCATGCCCGCGCAGCGGGACGAGCCTTCCGCTCCGCCGCAGGCGGAGAACGACCTGTGACAGTTGATCGTTCGACCTGTGACAGTGGATCATTCGACCTGTGACAGTGACTCGTTGTCGCTCTGCAAGCGACCGGCAGGCTCGTCCCCGCCTTCCGGCGGGGCATGAGCCTGCCCTACGGGACGGGGGCTAAGCCTTTACGCTCCCTGCGCAGACACAACGCCCCATCCCAGCGAATCGGGATGGGGCGCGCTGTGTTTCGTAGACAGAGGCGCGAGGCCGCTGTGGTCAGCGGCCACTACGGGATCGGCTGAGCTGTTACAAACGTTGACTTTTCCTCCGCTTCCCGGTATAATAAGAGAAGAAAAAATCCCCGTCCGGGGTTTTGGCGCGTGTTTTGTGCCGTCGGGCGGGAGGAAATCGGGAGGACGGTTTTATGCAAGCACATCCTGAATTTCTGCGGCAGACCGAGGAGCGCCTGCTCCGCTACGCCGCCATTTCCACACAGTCCCACGCCTTTGCCGGCGAATGGCCCACGACGGCCTGCCAGCGCGATCTGGCGCGGGTGCTCTACGACGAGCTGCGCGCGCTGGGCGTGGCGGCGGAATATGACGAGGCCCGCTGTCTGGTCTACGGCTGGCTCCCGGCGGTGGGCGTGGCCGAGGACCGGCCGATTGCGCTGGTGGCCCATCTCGACACCGCCCCCGACGTGAAGGGCTGGGACGTGAAGCCCCGCGTTCTGCGCGCCTATCCGGGCGGAGACGTCGTGCTCAACGAGGCCGAGCAGATCGTCATGCGCGCGGCGGACTATCCGAATCTGGCGCAGTACGTCGGGCAGGATCTCGTGGTGACCGACGGAACGACCCTGCTGGGCGGCGACGACAAGGCTGCCGTGGCGGCCCTGATGACGCTGGCGGAATACTACGCCTCCCATCCCGAGACGCCGCACCGCACCGTCTGTCTGGCCTTTACTCCGGACGAGGAGGTGGGCGGGTTGGCCCGCGACCTCGATCTGGACAAGCTCGGCGCCAAGGTCGGCTACACGATCGACGGCGACCATCTGGGCTGGTATCAGGATCAGACCTTCCACGCCTCGGAGGCCTTTGTCACAATCACGGGCCGCAGCGTCCACCCCGCCACCGCCAAGGGGATCATGGTCAACGCCGCCGACCTCGCCGCCGACTTCCTCGCCGGTCTGCCCCGGCTGGAGAAGCCCCAGTACACCGACGGCACGGACGGCTTCTTCTACGTGACCTCGGTGCAGGCAAGCTGCGAGCACGCGGCGCTGCATCTGATCATCCGCGACTTTGACCGGGCAAAATTCGAGGCCCGCGAGGCCCTGCTGCGGGACCTTGCCCGCCGTCTGAACGCCGAATGCGGCGAGGAGCGGGTTTGCGTGGAGCTGCGCCAGCAATACCGCAACATGGGCGACGTGCTCTCGGAATATCCTTTCCTGATAGAGGATTTGCGGCGGGCGATTTCCGCCGCAGGACTGGAGCCCCAGTGCGAGCCCTTCCGTGGCGGTACGGACGGTTCCTCGCTGAGCTTCCGGGGCCTGCCCTGCCCGAACCTCTCCGCAGGGTACGAGAACGCGCACGGGCGCTTTGAATTCGTCCCCGTGCCGTCGATGGCAAAAAACGTGGAAATTCTGCTCCACCTGACAGAAAGCTGAGAACGCACATGGGAAAACGGAAGCAACCGACGGAAGCTGTCCGCTGCGCCGTCAACAAAGAGCATGCAAAGCTGGCGCGGGAGCGAGCCGCACAGGAGCAGTCCGCTCAGGAAAAGCGCAGAGAAAACGCGCAGAAGAGCCGCCGCATGGGCAGCGCCTACCTTCTGGTCGCGGTTTCCATCATCAGCCTGTTCTGCCTCTATACCCTGATCCGCACCCTGATTCCGCCCGCCGGTTCCCTGTCGGAGCTGCGCGACGACCTGCTGTTTGTCAGTCTGGTCGCCCTTCCCTGTCTGCTGGCTGCGGCGGCCCTCTTGCTCCACCGCCTGAACGCCAAGCGCCGGGAGGCGTATTCCGACCGGAGCAAGCGCTTTGCAGCCGCGCTCTTTCTTGTGACGCTGCTGGCGGCTTTCGCCCTCTTCGGCTTCCAAATGCTGCACAGTCGGCAGGACGCCTCCCAGCTTCCGGCCTACGTGCAGACGGTCGAAGCGCTGGATCAATCCGGCCTGCGCGTGACCGCGCCGGAGCAGGTGGACGGGACGCGGACGCTTTTGGAGTACTCGCTCCAAGCCGATTGGACCTGTGGCTCCACCACGGTGCGCCTGCATTTCCACGCGGACAGCGCCGGATGGATCACGAACCGCTTCCAGAAGCAGGCTGAGCTGGATTACGCGGACTATCCCATGACGGAGGCCGGCGCGGCAAGGGTCTTCGGCCCGGTGGTGGCCGACGGAGCTGCGCGCGCAGCCGTTGTGCTGGAGTCAGAGGACGGGATTCGCATTGTCGAGCTCAACGGCCCGAACACGGAGCTGGAGGCGTTGCTGCCCCTGCTCACCAACAACATCACCGTTCCGGATTGATTAAGGAGAAGGCAATGAGACTGCTATTTAAGCAACGGATCTTTTCATGGTTCGACAGCTACGACGTCTACAACGAGGCGGGGAGCACCGTCTACACCGTGCAGGGCAAGCTGGCATGGGGACACAAGCTGGTCGTCAGCGACGCAGGCGGCAGGGAACTCGCCACGGTGCGGGAGAAGCTTTTCCGCTTTCTGCCGCAGTTTGAGATCTGGCTTGGCGACCAGCTCGCCGGCACAATCCGGCGGGAGCTTTCCTTCTTCCGCCCCCGCTACGAAATCGACTTTCGGGGCTGGGAGGTGGAAGGAAACTGGCTGGGCTGGGATTATACCATCCGGGACGCGCAGGAGCAACTGGTGGCAACGGTCTCGAAGGAGCTGCTCCACTGGACGGATACCTATGTGCTCGATATCGTTGATCCACGCGACGCGCTCTGCGTGCTGGCCTTTGTGCTGGCCATTGACGCGGAGAAATGTTCAAATTCGTAGGAGATTGCCATGCTGATTGTGATTGCAGGCGAACGCTGCACCGGAAAGTCGGCCCTCGCGCGGGCCATTATGGAGAAGATTCACGCCGAATTCTTCTCGGGACGGGACTATATCCGCCTCGCCCCGACGGAGCCGGAGGCCGTGGATTGCTTCCAGCTTCTTCTGGCGGAGAAGCAAACCACGGAGGACTACGTAATCTTTATCCTGACCGAGCCGGGGCTTTTCGCGCTGGTTCCGCCGAACAGCTTCGTGGTGATGTGCCGCTCCAGGCTGGAGACAAGCAAGGTCCGCTTCGCGCGGCAGATGCCGGACGGCGTGCTCTCGCCCTCCATTGCCGCCATGCTGGAGCGGCAGCGCGGCAGCTTTGACCACATCCCCCACAGTCTCACGCTGGACACCGACGGCGCAGACCTCTCCCTGCTGGCCGTCGAGGTGCTGGAGCAGGCGGAGACGGCAAGACGAAACGCCTAATTTCAAAACCGACACCGCAGACCCAAAAGGGCTGCGGTGTCGGTTTTGAATGATTCGCCTACTCTCCCAGATAGACCCACGCGTTGGGCAGGGTGCGGCCCTGCGGGATGGCGGTGTTGGAGCAGCGCATGATCGGCTCGCCGCGATACCAGAGGATCGCGGTGGTGCCGCCGTCGCAGTTGAGCGCGGTCAGGCCGTCGTGGCGAAGCATCACGTCGGCGCAGATCTCCACGCTGCATCCGGGGGAGGAAAGGCTCCGTCCCTCGACGCAGAGCATCAGAATCTCGCCGCGCACAGACTGTCCAATGGCGGCGCGGGGGTTCTCGCTTGTCCAGACGCCGGGGTCCAGCTTCTGCCCGTTGATAATCAGGGCGGGCGTGAACTCCATCGCGTCGGTGGTTCCTTCGCTCACGCGGTCAAAGGAGTCACGGATATAGAACCAGTTGTCCTCATGCAGCTCCATCCGCTTGTAGCCCCAGGAATAATGATCTCCGTAGGTCTTGCCGTTGCACATGGCCCAGCCTGCAATCAGGCCGCCGTTGCCCAGACCGGGGTTCCCGTCCTTGTCCAGATCCACGAAGCCGGAGCCGGTCATGGAGAGGATGCCGCCGTTGCGCTTGGCAATGGAGCCCGCCGTCTCGCCGTAGTCCCCGATATAGGCCGCCGGGTAGAGGTGCAGGCGGCTGTTGTCCTTGGCAATTGCCATCACACCGCGGGAGCCGTCGCAGTCCACCTCCAGAATCAGGATTTGATTCTCCACGTCAATCGCAAGCACCTTTTCGTCCAGCTTGGTGCGCAGGGAGGTGCCCTCCCGGTTCAGGCTGGATTCGTTGACCAGAATATGCTCATATCCATTCGCCAGCGCCTCGGGATGCTCGCGGAACCACGCCTCTGTGCGCTGGGTGTCAAGCTCATAAAACAGGCCGTAGAAGCGCTTCTGCTCGTCGGTCAGTTCCTCGAAATGCTCGTCGGGCTTGGCGAGGCCGACGCCCTTTTCCGGGTTATTCAGCCATTCCTCCCGCTTTTCCTCCACCTCGGTCAAATCGCCGGTGTTGACGCCGACCTGCGCCTCGCGTCCCGCCTGCTCCCGCTCGGTCACGAACTTGACGACGGATTCCGGCAGGTAATAGGTCGCAAGGCCCTGATGCCGCATGGTAGACCACGCGGTTGAAATCCACAGCTCGCGGTATTTTTTGACCGTCGGCACCTGAGAAAAGGCAAAAATCAGGTAGAACACGGCGCAGATCAGCAGGATGCAGAGCGTCCGCATCCAAGCGTTGGTGCGGAGCATGGCGTAGATCAGCGCCACCGCGCCGATGGCAAACGCAGCAAGCAGGGCAAGGTTGACCGTCTGGCTGGCCTCAAACGCCTTTTGCTGGTGGGTGAGCTGCATGATGATGGTATAGAGCAGGAACAGATCCAGAAGCAAAAGCAGGGAAACCAGAATCTGAACGCCGGCTCCGGCGCTGCGGCGCCGCTGTTTCGCACCGGACGCGTAACGCGCGCCCTTGGTGTTTCCGTTAAATGAACTCATACAGAGGGATACCTCCTTTTTGTTGCATCCTGAGAATGGAGCTTACGATAATGGGGAACGGTTCCAACCGCTGCGGTTTCCGGCAGCGCTGGGGAATCGGAACTGAAGGTTGAAAATGGAACGTTGAAAGCTTCGGAGCTTTTCAATCCACAACTTTTGACGCGGTGTCCGACGTCAGCTCGCCTCCGCCGAGCACCTCGTCGCCGTCGTAGGCCACGGCGGACTGGCCGGGCGTGACGGCCCGCTGGGGCTCGTCAAAGTCCAGCCGCGCCCCGCCGCCCTCCAGCGGCGTGAGCAGGCAGGGCTGCTCGGGGTGGCGGTAGCGAATCTTGACCGCACAGCGGATCGGCGCGGCGGGGGCCAACCCCGCAATCCAGTGAAAGTCCTCCACAAAGGCCGTCCGGGAGAACAGTGCCTCCTTCGGCCCCAGCGTCACGGTGTTGGCCTTCGGGTCGATGCGCACCACGTAATAGGGCTGATCGAACGAAAGCCCCAGCCCCCGGCGCTGGCCGACGGTGTAGTGCAGAATGCCCCGATGCCGCCCCAGCACCCGGCCGGACAGATCCAGAAAGTCGCCGGGCGGCGGGACAAGACCGGTCCGCAGCTCGATCACGCGGGCATAGTCCCCATCGGGAACGAAGCAGATGTCCTGACTGTCCGGCTTGTGGGCGTTGACAAAGCCCTGCGCCTCCGCGACGGCCCGGGTCTCGGGCTTGGTCATGCCGCCGAGGGGGAAACGGGTGTGGGCCAACTGCTCCTGATCGAGATGATACAGCACATAGCTCTGATCCTTATCCGGGTCCAGAGCTTTTTTCAGCCGCCAGCGGCCGCCCTCGGCCTCAATCCGGGCGTAGTGTCCGGTCACAACGGCGTCACAGCCCAGCTCTCTCGCCCGGTGGTAGAGCTTGGAGAACTTGAGATAGTGGTTACAATCAATACAGGGATTCGGCGTCCGCCCCTGCTGATAGGCGCGGATAAATTTCTCGATGACCTTTTCCCCGAACTCGTCGGAAAAGTTAAACACATAGTGGGGAATACCCATGCGGAAGGCCACGGCCCGGGCATCCTCCACGTCGTTGAGGGCGCAGCAGGTCTTTTCGCGGGGAAGTCCGGCGTCCTCGTTCTGAAAAAGCTTCATGGTACAGCCGATGCAGTCCCAGCCGTCTCGCTGCATCAGATAGGCGGCGACAGCGGAATCCACACCGCCGCTCATGGCGATCAGGGCCTTCATCGGCGGTCTCCTGTTCTCCCGGCGCTGCGCCGGGCGTTATTCTGGCGGGTTCTCGTTCCGTTTGGGCGGGACGCGGCCCCGTGTGGACGGGGCTGCGCCGTGCCGGTGCGCTCCTTCGGCTTGGGCGCCGGCATCTCCATCCGCGTCGAAACGGGCGGCTGCCGGGACTTGACGTGTCTCGGCGCCTCCGGGTCCCGTTCGCCGCGCAGCCCTGCCATCAGACGGCGGTAGCGGGCGTAAAAGCCCAGCGCGGTGTGCAGTTCTTTCCCCTCCCAGCGGAGCCAGTCGCAGTCCTCCAGCCGGGTGCGGTCAAAGCCGCTGGCAAAGATTCTGCCCACTTGAAGGGCATCCGCGAAGGGCAGGACGCGGTAGAAGAACTGGGGGTCCGCCTCCAGATTGGAGCGTAGGCGGCCGGAGGAGGCGGAGAGCAGATAGCGGCGATAGCCCAGAAGCTCCGCGCCGAGGGCGATGCCGCCCTTGGTTCTGCGTCCGCCGCAGCGGAGCAGCAGGCCCACGGCGAGCTGCGCAAGCAGATTCAGGCCCATCATCCCGGTCAGCCCGGCCTTCCGTCCCGTCAGAAGCAGGAGCACCGTGGAAAGCGCCGCAAGCAGGGCCGTGCGAAGGCTGTGCCGCCGCAGCAGGAAGCCGCCCACCTGCTGCACGGCCCAGCAACACAGGGTTCCCAGCAGGGAAAGAGGCGGAATCAAAAACCAGCGCCAGCTCTTGGACGCGACCCAGAGATCAAAGCAGGCAAGGCAGATTGCGAAGCCGGCGGCCAGCGCCAGCGCCCGCAGAACCACGGTCGGCCCGGCCTTAGGCGAATAGACGCGACTGCGCCAGAACCCACGCCCCTGCTCCACGGCGACGCGGCGGGCCTTGAGGAACTCCGCACTGCGCACGTCGCAGTGGTCGCCCCGGGAGAAAAGGGTCTGGAACACCTCGCCCTCGAAGCGCTTGCGCTCGTTACCCATGTCGATCTGGCGGGACAGCCAGATCCGACCCTTACGGGAGCGGGAGATGGTGAGATAGCCCAGCGAGGCCCACTGCACCACCATCAGGGCCAGATCGGGATCCTGCTCCGTGAGCAAATAGGGAACCAAGCCGGCGTTTCCGCCCTCGGGCGGCATGGCCTGTCGCTTGGGCGGCAGGGGCAGATTCCGCAGAAACGCCAGCCAGTAGAGCGCGGCCAGCGCCAGAAGGCCGAGAAAGAGCATCCGATCCGTGCGGACCGTCTTGCCTGCCAAAAAGCGAAGATCAAAGAAATCCGTGGGCAGCTCCAGCGTCATGGACATGGCCTCATGGTCCCGGAGCACCTGTTTTTCGTTCAATACGGCGTCGATGACGCCCTCATGGATGGAGATTTCCATGTAATTGTCGATCAAATCCCGATAATAGCCGGAGAGAAAGGTCGGCATGGAGGAAAAGCTTCCCGGAAGCTGAACGTGAACCTCATAGCCCTTGATGGGGCAGGTCCAGCCGGGATAGAGCAGTTCGAGCTGCAAAAGCTGTCCGTCGCCGGTCCCGGTAACGGTTTCCGCCACACGGTAGTTGACCGTCAGTTCCGTCGGCCCGGAAAGCTTTCCGTCGAGCTGAATCAGCCGGTAACCCGTTCCATTCGACAGACGGTAGCCGGGAAAAGAGCAGGTCACGTCCTTCGCCGCGGGAGAGATCGGAATGGAGAAGCCCTCCGTGCCGGGTGCAAAGTCCAGCTCCACCGTCAGGGTGAATGTGCAGGCGCCGTCCGACTCCAAAACGCAGTCCGTTCGCAGACCGGTCACCGAGGATTCATCGGCAAAGACCGTCGCCGTCAGCAGGATCAGCAACACCAAGCCAACCGCAAACCGCCAGAGCTTCCGCATACGCGCACCTCCCTTGTCTTCATCTTTCCCCATTTGACTGCAATGATTCAATCTATAATACCACACAAGCAGAAAAAAAGCAAGTAGGATCGAATACTTGCCCATTAAAAACGAGCATGGCCGCAGGCGGCCATGCTCGCAGTTGGTTTTTCGGTTGCCCGGAGCGGGGGACCGCTCCGGGCGGGATTATGCTGTCATCGTTGGCGCAAATCATACGCCGACGGTCCGGTGCAGAGGATCTTATTCCTCAGGCAGCTCGGGCAGGCCCTGACCCGTGAGAGCACGG
Organism: Oscillospiraceae bacterium; assembly: GCA_902767395.1. GTDB lineage: Bacteria > Bacillota > Clostridia > Oscillospirales > Oscillospiraceae > JAFRPC01. Next base: position 1,210 of record CACXHI010000136.1, on the reverse strand, counting down.
TAGATGTACAGGACCGTGGTTGCACGCGTGCAGGGAGCGTTGGCGTCGAACTCGCCGTTCTCGCCTCTCTCGATGCCCTTCTCGTAGGCCCAGATCGCAGCATTCTTATACCACTTCTTGCCGAGGTTGGTATACGGATTCTCGATGTTGGTCTCGGGCTTGCCGAAGGTCGCGTACAGGAACTGAATCATCTCAGCGTGCGTGCAGGTCTTGTTCGGGGAGAACTTGTTGTTGCCGGTACCGGCGGTGATGCCGTTCTCCACCGCCCAGGTGATGGGCTTGAAGTACCACTTGCTCACCTTCACGTCGGTGAACATGCTGGTGGTGGCCTTGGGCTCGGGCTTATCCATCGCGGCCCACAGGAAGGTCATGGCCTGCGCACGGGTGACGATCAGGTCGGTGCCGAAGTGAGTTGCATCCATACCGGCAGTGATCTGATAGGGCTCATGGGTGTAAGCCCAGTCAATCGCCTCATGCTCGGGCGTGCCGACCTCGGGCATATCCTCGAAGTTCTCGCAGGGGCAAGGCAGGGCTTCGATCTCCACCGTCTTGGTGTCGGTGTAGGTCTCGCCGTTGAACTCGACAGAGGCAGTCAGGGTCTTCTCGCCGGCAACGTGCGGGCGGGCTTCCGTGGTGACTTCCTCGTCGATCTCGTTGTCCTCAACGGTCTGCACGTCACCGCACTCGCAGGTGAAGGTCGCAGTCGCGGAGGTGAGGTCCTCGGTCCAAGTCCACTCGGGCTCGCCGTAGGCGTGCTCATGCACAGCGGGGGCGGCCTTCAGGACGATGTCCAGAGCATCCTCTTCCACAGCCAGATTATCGTTGCGCTCCAGAACCTTGACGGTCACGACGGTGTCCAGATCCACGGTCTCGTCGTAGGTGAAGTTCAAGGAAGCAATGACGTCCTCGGCAGCGATTTCCTCGACGGAGGCGTAGGCCACGGTGATCACGCCGCTGTCCTTCGCGGGCTCCTCGGGATCAGGCTCCTCAGGAGCGGGCTCCTCGGGATCAGGCTCCTCGCCTTCGTTGCCGACGTCAGCGGGCTTGATGATCTCGTGGTGGATGGAGACGTAGGGCAGCTCGGAGAGCGCGTCCACATAGGTCAGGACCTCGGGATCATAGGTCACGGTGAACAGGCCGTTGGTGGTCGCAACGTCGTCCGACAGAGCAATCGTCACGTTGCCGTTTTCCACGGTGGTCTCGTCCTTCG